>JALYTM010000272.1 GCA_030854305.1 Candidatus Dormiibacterota bacterium | reverse complement strand
GCTGGGGACGCCGCCGCCTCGCGTACGAGGTGAAGCACCTCCGCGACGGCCACTACATGCTCCTGCACATCCGGCTGGACGGGCCGCGCGTCGCCGACGTGGAGCGGGCGCTGACCATCTCGGAAACGGCCTTCCGTCACCTGCTCGTCGTCCGGGACGAGGTCGCCGACGAGGCGGCCGAGCCGGAGCCGGCCGCCGCGAAGGCACCGCGCCAGACACCTGTCGCCGACGCCGCCGACGATGAGCCGGACGACGACGACGAAGACGACGCAGAAGAAGACATTCCGGCGGCCATTCTCGCCGGCGCCGAGGAGGACATCTGATGGCCGGATCGCTCAACAAGGTCATGCTGATCGGGCGCCTCACCCGCGACCCCGAGCTGCGGTTCACCCCCAGCGGCACCGCCGTGTGCAACCTCGCCATGGCCACCAACCGGTACGGCCAGGACGCCAGCGGCGAGCGCCGCGAGTTCACCGACTACCACGACATCGTGGTCTGGAACCAGGGCAACCGCAAGCTGGCGGAGCTGTGCGGCCAGTACCTCCAGAAGGGCCGCATGGTCTACGTCGAGGGCCGGTTGCAGACGCGTTCCTGGGACGACAAGGACACCGGCGCCAAGCGCTACAAGACCGAGGTGAACGCCAACGACGTGCAGTTCCTCGACAGCCGCCAGGACGGTGACACCGGAGCCGGTGGCAGTGGCGGTGGCGGTGGCCAGGCTGCCGCGGTGCCTGCAGCGACGCCCGCGATGGGTGCCGGCGGCGACGTCGACCCCGACGACATTCCCTTCTGACTCACAAGAGAGACAACCGCACATGCCTGATTACGATCGCCGCCGCCGCAAGGTCTGCAGTTTCTGCCTCGAGCACATCGAGGTCATCGACTACAAGGAGGTGGCGCGGCTGCGTCGCTACCTCAGCGACCGGGGAAAGATCATGCCCCGTCGCATGACCGGCACCTGTGCCCGCCACCAGCGACGGCTCACCACCGCGCTGAACCGGGCGCGCCACATCGCGCTGTTGCCGTTCCAGGCCGAGGTTCGCTGAGCGCGCCTCAGCGCGTGACCGGCGCTGCCGCGGTTCAGACCGGGATCGTCGAGGCGATGGTGGCGATCTTGGTTGCCCAGTTGGGATCGCTGGCGTAGTCGACGTTCATGCCGCGCAGGGTGGGTCCGTGGTAGAACGGCCCGCTCGGCGACAGGTAGTTCTGGTCCACCACCTGGGCCACGTACTGGATGCAGGCTGCGAAGCTCGAGAAGGTCATCGCGTCCCCGTACGGGTTGGCATCGTTGGCGCCGTAGCCGAACAGGTTGTGTTTGTCGTGCGCGATGGCGCTGGTACCCCACGCCGACTCGAGGATGGCGTGGGCGACGAAATATCGGGCGCTCACGTGGTACGTCTGCTCCGCCTGCATGAACGCACCACCGAGGCCGGCCAGCGCGCTGCCGGTGAGGAATGAGTTGAGCTTGTCGGCGGTCTCGCCGGACGGCGTGGTGAGGTTGGTGTCGATGGTGAACACCGGCCCGGAGACCGCGTGGTAGATCACCCCGCTGTTGCGAGCAGCCGCCGCTTCCGCCGCCCGTGCCGCCGCCGCCTGGGCCGCCGCTTGGGCCGCGGCCTGCTGGACCGCGCTGTTGTACTGCGTGCGCGCCGTGTTCACCTGGGTCGCGGCGACAGCGTCGGCCGACTGCAGCTGCTGCTCCTCGACCGCCACCACGGCTTCGGCGGTTGCGCTCTGTACCTGGGCGACCCGGGTCTGTTCTCGTGCTGCGGTGGCGTCGGCGAGTGCCTGCTTGGCGCCCGCCTGGGCGGCCGCGATCCGGCCCAGCAACAGGTTGCCGGCCCGGTTGACGCGGTCCATCTCGGCGATGCGGTCGATGGCGGCGCCGAGGTTGTCCGAGGCCAGGATGTAGGCGATAGCCGCCTCGGCGCCACCGGACTTGTAGACGCTGCGCAGGTAGGCCGCCAGCGCCGCCTTGTCGACGCTCACCTCGAGGTTCAGCGAGGTCACCTGGTTGGTGTCGGCGGAGACCTGCGCATCAAGCTGGACGACGTGGGCCTGGACGGCAGCGAGCTGCTGTTGGGCCCCCGCCAGCTGCTGCTGCGCCGCGCCCAGGGCGGTGGCCGCCTGCGTGGCTTGCGCCTCGGCGGCGCCGAGCTTCTGCTGGGCGGACGCCACGCTGGGCGGGCTGGCCGCCCGGGCCGGCAGGGCGATCGCGCAGAGCCCGACCGTCAGCACGGCGACGACGAGCGCGCGACCACGGACGGGAAGAGGCACAGAGACCACTCTGTCATCGGGTCCCCACCATGACGGCGGATGTCACAGCGCCGTCATGAAACCGTTGCCGGTCCCTCAAAAGGGGCCGGCCGCGAGGTCTACGAGGCCTTCCGCTCCAGCAGCTCGCGTCGCACTGCCGCCGCGGCCGGGTCCTCGAAGCTCAGCTCCTCGGCGTGCCTCGGACCGCAGTCGGGGCACTGCACGTGACCCCCGATGGGGGCGTCATTGACGTCGAAGTAGACCACCGCCAAGCGGTCGCCGCGGCAGCGGGGGCAGGACTCGAGCGACGCCATGAGAATCTCCGGTGATAGCCGAGGAATCGCGCAATCATCGCACGGAGGCACTCGCCGCGCGACTCACCCTCCCCGGTGCGCTGCGATAGGGTCGGCAGCACTGTGCCCGGGGTCGAGCCGTCGCCCGCCGACCGTCGCCTGTTGCTGAGCTACCTCGAGGAGCTGCACACCTGGAACCAGCGCCTCAACCTCACCGCGGTGCCGGCCGCCGACGGGTGGGAGCGCCATGTCACAGAAACCGTGGTGCTGCTCGCAAGAGCCGGCATCCCCGCCGGTGCCCGCTGCGTGGACATCGGCAGCGGCGGCGGCATTCCCGGGGTGGTGATCGCCGTCCTGCGCCCCGACCTGGCGGTGACACTGGTGGAGGCCGATCGTCGCAAGGCGGGCTTCCTGGTCCACGTCAGCGGGCTGCTCGACCTGGCCAACGTCACCGTGCTGTCCCGTCGCGCCGAGGAGCTGGGCCACGACCCCGCCCACCGCGAGGGGTACGACGCCGCCGTCTCGCGCGCCGCCGCTCCTCCACCGCTGCTCTGCGAGCTGGCGCTGCCGCTGCTGAAGGTGGGGGGCACGCTGTGGGCGCTGGTCACCGA
>JALYTM010000271.1 GCA_030854305.1 Candidatus Dormiibacterota bacterium | reverse complement strand
CTCCGGCCGTGCTGCCGGCGCCGTGACGCTCCTGGCGGTCACCAAGGGCCATCCGGCCGCCGCCGTCGAGGCCGCGGTCGCGGCGGGGCTGCGCGACATCGGGGAGAGCCGCGTTCAGGAGGCTCTGGCCAAGCAGGCTGCGGTCGACTGTGCGCACGCCGGCGCGGGTGCCGACGGCGAGCTTGATCGTCAGCGCCTGCGCTGGCACCTCATCGGTCACCTCCAGCACAACAAGGCCAAGGTGGCGGCGGCCGTCTTCGACACCGTGCAATCCCTCGACTCGGTGCGGATCGCGTCCGCGCTGGCAGGCCACCGCGCCGACGGCGCCACCCCGCTGCGCGTCTTCCTCGAGGTCGAGATGACCGGCTTGCCCTCCCGAACCGGCATCCCACCGGACCAGCTCGACGCGCTGGCGGCGGCGGTGAGCGCGCTCCCGCGGCTCGAGCTGGTGGGCCTGATGACCGTCGCCGCGCCCGGACCGGAGGCGGCGACGCGGGCGCTCTTCTCGCGGCTGCGTGATCTCCGAGACTCACTGCGCCGGCGACATGCGGTGCCGCTGGACGAGCTGAGCATGGGTATGAGCGACGATTTCGAGGTTGCCGTGGAGGAGGGCGCAACGCTGGTGCGGCTCGGTCGCGTGCTGTTCGGCGACCGTCCGAGGTGAGGGTGCCCCCGGGCGTGGACGCTATCCTGAGCCCATGACCACCCTGGACAGCGGTCCGGCGCGGCCCACTGCCACCTCGGACGAAGCCCCGATTGCGGAGTCGCCCGGGGGCAACCGAGTCCGCCAGCTGAGTGTGCTCCTGCTCACGGCGGCGGTTGTCTTCGGAATCGACCACCTGACCAAGTGGCTGGTGACCAGCAACATCGCGCTCGGTGACCAGGTGTCCGTGTTCGGCCCGATCGCACTCCACCGCATCGAGAACCGCGGCGCCGCTTTCGGGCTGTTCCCGCGGCTGCAGCTCGTGTTCCTGGGCGTGGCCGTGCTGGTCGCCGCCTACATCCTGGTGGCCGGACGGCGCTTCGGCACCAGTGTGTACCCGCAGGTGCTGCTGGGCTGTGTGCTCGGTGGCGCCATCGGCAACGCCGTCGACCGCGCCGCCCAAGGCTACGTGGTCGACTTCGTCGACCTCCAGCACTGGCCAATCTTCAATGTCGCCGACATGGCGATCGTGCTGGGGATCCTGGTCGGCGTGCTGACGCTCCGCACCCACCATCCCGCCGCCTCACCCGGTTCCGACGTCGCCACGTGAGCAGCTCGGCTGAGGCGCAGCGACCGCGTCTCGATGCGCGCCTCATGGAGCAGCGAGCGATCAGCCGCAATGCCGCCCAGACGTTGATCACCAACGGGTATGTGACCGTCAACGGTCGTCCCGGCAAGGCCGGTCACCGCGTGTCGGTGGCCGACCTGGTGGTGGTGACCGAACCCCCCGCGCCCGTGCCGGTGGCCGTGTCCGACGGGCCGCCGATCTCGCTGGAGATCGTCTACGAGGACGAGTCCATCGCAGTGGTCAACAAGCCGGCGGGCCTGGTTGTGCACCCCGCACCCGGCCATCCGCACGGCACCCTCGCCGATGGGCTCCGTCAACGTGGCACGACGTGGTCGCTCGCCGGCGGCGCACAGAGGCCGGGCATCGTGCACCGTCTCGACCGCGACACCAGCGGGCTGCTGGTGGTGGCCAAAACTGAGGCGGCGCACCGCTCACTGGCCCTGCAGCTGCAGAAGCGCACGCTCGGTCGCGTCTACTGGGCCCTGGTTCACGGCACGTTCCGCGAGAGCACCGGTCGTATCGATGCTCCCATCGGTCGCGACCCCGGCCACCGCCAGCGGATGGCCGTCGTCGACAAGGGCCGGGCGGCGGTGACCGACTTTGTCGTGCTGGAGCGGCTGGCCCACTTCACCCGGCTCGAGGTGCGGCTGCACACCGGGCGGACTCACCAGATCCGCGTGCACCTGGCATCGATCGGCCATCCCATCGCCGGCGACCCCGTCTACGGCCGCCGCGGTGACGTCAGCAGTCCGCGGCCCGCGCTCCATGCCGCCATGATCAGCTTCGACCACCCCGACGACGGCCGCCCGTGCCGCTTCGAGGCACCGCTGCCGGAGGACCTGGCCGCGGTCATGGCCACGTTGCACGAGGCAGCCTGATGGCTCGCGCCCCGCGGCTCAGCACCCAGCCCGGTCGCCTGATCGTCCTGTCGGGCCCCAGCGGCGTGGGAAAGGACACCGTGCTCGTCGAGCTGCGCCGGCGCGACCCCTCGCTCCGCTACAGCGTGTCGTACACCACCCGCGCTCCGCGCCCCGGCGAGGTCGACGACGTGTCCTACTCGTTCATCGACGACGCCACCTTCCGGCGGATGGCCGAGGCGGGCGAGTTCCTGGAATGGGCAGAGGTCCACGGGCACCGCTACGGCACCTCGGAGGCAAGGGTCAGGGAGGCCCTGGACCGGGGCGATGACATCGTGCTCAAGATCGATGTGCAGGGAGCAGCCTGGATCCGGCCACGGGTGGCCGGTGCCGTCTTCATCTTCCTGCTGCCGCCGTCGGAGGAGGAGCTGCGACGGCGCCTGCTGGCCCGCGACACCGAGGACGAGGCCAACGTGGAGCTCCGTTTCCGCAACGCCGTCGACGAGCTGGCCGAGGGCGCGGCCTACGACCACCGTGTGGTCAACGACGACGTGGGCCGCGCGGCCGGGGAGATTCTCGACACGGTGCGTGCTCGCCGGGGGCAGCAGGTCCCGTGAGCGCGGTCGTCACCGTCCGGCGGTGACATACGATCGTCCCGTGACTGAGGTTCAGCGTCGCGTGGCCATCCACGTCTCCGGCAGCGTGGCTGCCTACAAGACGTGCGAGGTGATCACTGCCCTGCGGCGCCTCGAGGTCGAGGTGCGAGTGGCCATGACCGCGGGCGCGTCGCGCTTCATCACGGCGACGACCTTCCACAGCCTCAGCGGTCATCCCGTTCTCACCGACGTGTGGGACCGCGATTCCACCGGCCACGGCATGGGCCACATCGAGCTGGGGGCGTGGGCGGAGGTCCACCTGGCAGTGGCGGCGTCGGCAAGCCTGGTGGCCCGCCTCGCGCACGGCCTCGCCGACGACGCGGTCACCACCACCCTGCTCGCCACCCGCGCTCCGCTGCTCGTCGCCCCGGCCATGGAG
>JALYTM010000270.1 GCA_030854305.1 Candidatus Dormiibacterota bacterium | reverse complement strand
GCGCCGGCTCGGCACCGAGGCGGGGCATCAGCTCGTCGGCATGGCACGTCACGTGCCCGAGACCGCCGGCCCCGAGGCCGCGCGGTGACGGCAGGATTTCCGACGACCCGCCCCGTCGGCATACGTCCACTTCTTCGCGCAGCCCACATCGGCCCGTCGCTCGCTGTCACGTGCGTCGTCGCGCTCCTGGCGCTCGGTCAGGACCTCCCCGCGGGCAAGGGGGTCGTCGTAACCGCGGCAGTCTTCACCGGCCAGCTCACCATCGGTTGGGGCAACGACCTGATTGACGCCACCCGTGATCGCCGGGTCGGACGGCCCGACAAGCCCCTTGCCAGCGGCGAGCTGACGTCGTCCTTCGTGCTCCGATGCTTGCTGGCGTCGGCCGCCGCGTGCGTGGTGCTGTCGCTGCTCGCCGGCTGGCGCAGCGCGCTGGTCCACCTTTGTGTCGGTGTCGCGTGCGGGCACCTCTACAACCTCGTGCTCAAGGGATCGCTCCTGTCGTGGCTGCCGTATGCCTTGGCGTTCGGCACGCTGCCGGCTGTGGTCACGTTGGCAGACGTACCTCCGCACTGGCCTCCGGCGTGGATGCTCTTCACAGCGGGTGCACTCGGGGTTGCAGCGCACTTCCTGAACACGCTGCCGGACATCGACGACGACGTGGCCACCGGGGTCCGCGGGCTGCCTCATCGCCTCGGCCCCGCCCGAAGCCGGGTCATCGCGACTCTGTTGCTGGTCGTCGCCTCCGCGACGGCGGCACTGGGACCCACCGGTGCACCCGTCGGATGGTTCTGGGCAGGGCTCGCCATGGTGGCAGCCCTCACCGTCCTGGCGTTGGTCGGCCGTGGCAAGGCGCCGTTCTACGCTGCCATCGCCATCGCACTGATCGACGTCATGCTGCTGACCGTGGTTGTTGCATGAAGAAATGGGACCTGGCCGTCGCGGGCGCCGGCCGGCCGGTGTCGCCGCCGCCATCGGGGCGCTGCGCGTCGACCCTTCGCTGCGGGTGGCGTTGCTGGACCGGTCCGACTTCTCTCGCGACAAGTCCTGCGGCACCGGGTTCACGAGGTGCGACGCGGGCCGACCGTCACCCTGGGCGGCACCCACGAGGCCCGCGTGCTCGTCGGCGCCGACGGTGCGCACTCGATAGTCCGTCACATGCTCGGGATGCGGCCCGGGCCGATGGCCGTCGCACTGCGTGGGTATGCGCCGATGCCTCAGTCGCGAGCCGGGCCCGAGCGCGGGCGGCGGTCGCGGCACTGGTAGACGACGACCCCGAGCTCCACGAGCGGGACTGGCACACCATCACGCGGCGTTATCGCGTGCTGACCGCCGCACTGCTCACCGCGACCCGGCCGCGGTCAACTCACTGGTCAGGCCGGCGTGACCTCGCGCATGTGCGGCCCCCGATCGTGGAGGTCTTCCGACGTCACCTCACCTCCCTAGGGGTGTACTGACGCCGCCGTAGGGGTGGTTTGGTTTGGGCTCAAGCGCGTGTCGGGTTCTCGCGCCCCAACCCTGAAGGAGTGGTCATGATCATTGTGGGCATCATCTTGCTGCTCATCGGACTCTTCGCCAAGATCGCGATTGTGTGGACCATCGGGATCATCGTTCTGGCCATCGGACTGATCCTGCTCGTGCTCGGGATGGCGGGCCGAGCGGTGGGCGGCCGGCGGCACTACTACTGAGCACCCCTCGCGATGACAGGTACCGTGGCGCGCGAGCGACGCGTCCGCGGCCGCACGGTGATGCCAGCGACGTCGGCGCCATCGGCCGCTCATACGGCTGTCGACCGGCACGACACCCCTGTCGTGGAGCTGCTG
This sequence comes from Candidatus Dormiibacterota bacterium, assembly GCA_030854305.1. Taxonomy (GTDB): domain Bacteria; phylum Chloroflexota; class Dormibacteria; order Aeolococcales; family Aeolococcaceae; genus Aeolococcus. Next base: position 1,352 of record JALYTM010000270.1, on the reverse strand, counting down.
AACAGGCCGGTCAGCCATCTGTCGAGCGACCCTGGACACCCGGTGGCCGTGGCCGTCTCGGCACGGAACGTCCGCCGCAGCGCCGTCATTGTGCTGCTCCTGCTAGTAGGTCTGTCGATCGCCCTATGGGCGTTCAGCGCGTTGAGCTCGTTCCTGTTCATCCTGCTGCTGGCATGGCTGGTGTCCATTGCCATGGAACCCCCGGTGGCGTTCCTGGTCCTGCACGGGATGAGACGCGGTCTCGCCACCGGTGTCACGATGCTTGCCGGGCTCCTCATCGCGGGCGGCCTCGGCGACGTCTTCGGCGCCCTGTTCTACGCGCAGATCACCCAGCTCGCCTCGACCTTCCCTAGCACCGTCACCGCCGCACTGACCTGGGTCAACAGCACCTTCCACACCCACCTGGATCTCAGCTCGATCCAAACCTCGCTGGGGATCACGCCGGCCAAGATCGGCGAGCTGGTCAGCCAGTACGGCGGCGGCCTGCTGGGGATCTTCGGCTCCCTGGCCGCGGTCATCTTCGACGCCCTCACCATTCTGGTGTTCGCCTACTACCTGTCCGCCGACTCCCCACGGCTACGGCAGACCATCGGATCCTGGCTGCCCCCGCGCTACCAGTCCGTCTTCGTCACGGTGTGGACCATCTCCGTCGACAAGACCGGCGGGTATGTGGTGTCCAAACTGATCCTGGCCGGTCTGTCCGCGGTGTTCCACCTGGCATTCTTCTCCCTTATCGCCGTGCCGTTCTGGTTGCCGCTCGGCCTGCTGGCCGGCATTCTCAGCCAGTTGGTCCCCACCATCGGCACCTACATCGGAGTCCTGCTCCCCGCGTTGTTCACCCTGTCGACCGCACCGGTCAACGTCATCTGGATCGTCATCTTCGCCACCATCTACCAGCAGATCGAGAACTACGTCTTCAGCCCCAGAGTCAGCCGGCGCACCATGGACGTCCACCCCGCCATCGCGTTGGGCTCGGTCATCGCCGGCGCCGCCCTTTTCGGACCCATCGGCGCACTCATCGGCATACCACTAGCCGCCGTCGCGCTCACCGTCGCCAACACCTTCAGCAACCGACACACGCTGCTACCGGAGCTCGCCTCACTCCAACCACCCGACCCAGAGCCCGCACCGCCAGATGCCCCGGAACCCCAATAGGCCTCGGTCACTGTGTGAGCGTCTCGAACCGGTCCCACGCACGGTGCCTGCCGAGGGAGGCGAGCGCGTCCGTGCCTACCGTTTCGGCGTCTGCGGTGCTGACCATGAGGTCGCCTCCGGCTCGTCGGCCATGACCGACGCCGAGGTCCCCTCTTCCCACATCACGGAATGCACGCCCAAGCGAGCCGACCATGCGT
>JALYTM010000269.1 GCA_030854305.1 Candidatus Dormiibacterota bacterium | reverse complement strand
GGATAGGCCTGCTCTTCGCCAGCGTCGGGTCCATCATCGGTTCGGGCTGGTTGTTCGGTGCCCTGAACGCCTCCCAGACCGCTGGCCCGGGGGCCATCTTCTCGTGGGCCATCGGCGCGGTCATGATCATGTTCATCGGCCTGTGCTACGCCGAGCTCGGCACCATGTTCCCGCTCTCGGGCGGCGTGGTGCGCTTCCCGCACATGTCGTTCGGCTCCTTCGCGAGCTACACGACCGGCTGGATCACGTGGATCGCCTGCATGAGCGTGGCGCCGATCGAGGTCGAGGGCGCACTGCAGTACGCCACCAAGTACGCACCGTTCACGGTGGCGCACCAGGTGGACGGCAGCACCGTGCACACGCTCACCGGACTGGGCCTGACCGTGGCCGTCATCGCGATGGCCGTCTTCGTGGTGATCAACTACATCGGCATCCAGTGGTTCGCGCGGGTCAACACCGCGCTGGTGTGGTGGAAGCTCTTCATCATCATCCTCGTGATCCTCGCGTTCCTGTTCACCCAGTTCAACTCCAACAACTTCACCGCCCAAGGCTTCCTGCCGCAGGGGTGGCACGGGGTCTTCACCGCCATCGCGACTTCAGGAGTCGTCTTCTCCTACCTGGGGTTCCGCCAAGGAATCGAGCTCGCGGGCGAGACCGACAACCCGAGCAAGAACGTGCCGCTGGCGGTCATCGGCTCGGTTCTCCTCACTGCCGTCATTTATATCGCGCTTCAGGTCGCCTTCATCGGCAGCCTCAACCCGGGTGACATCGCTCAGGGCTGGTCGAAGCTGAGCTTCGCCAACGACTTCGGCCCGCTGGCGGCGGTGGCCACCCTTCTCGGGCTCAGCTGGCTCGCGGTGCTGCTCTACATCGACGCGATCGTCTCGCCGGCCGACACCGGCCTGATCTACATCACGGTCACCTCGCGCATCGCCTACGCGATGGGCCGCAACGGCAACGCTCCCCAGTCGCTGGCGAAGACGACCGACCGTGGCGTGCCGTTCGTCAGCCTGCTGGTCAGCTTCGTGGTCGGGCTGATCCTGTTCCTGCCGTTCCCGAGCTGGCAGCAGCTGGTGGGCTTCATCACCTCGGCCACGGTGCTCTCGTTCGGCTCCGGGCCGCTGGTGCTGGCCGCGATGCGCAAGCAGATCCCCGACCAGGAGCGACCGTTCCGCCTGCCCGGGGGGCACACAATCCCGTTCCTCGGGTTTCTCTCCTCGAACCTCATCGTCTACTGGACCGGTTGGGGTACCGACCTCAAGCTCTTCATCGCCGTGCTGCTCGGCTTCGTGCTGCTCGGCGTCATGATGATCGTGAACCGGGCCCGGGGCCAGGAGGAGCCGGAGTGGAACTGGGTCGCCGGCGCGGCCTGGTACATCCCGTGGCTCGGTGGCCTGGCGATCCTGTCGTGGATCAGCGACTACGGCGGCCTGGGTTGGCTGCACTTCGACACCGCGATCCCCGTGTTCATCGTCTTCTCGGCGATCATCTACTACATCGCGTTGAAGGTCCGTCTGGTGCCTGAGCAGGTCGAGCGCTACATCGACGACACGCGCCGGGAGGCCGCGATCGAGGAGGACGCGCTGGGCGCGATGCCCTGACCCCGTAGCTCAGCAGAAGGCGGCTCCACCGTGATGGCCGGTTCGCGCAGGGGTCAGACCTCGAAGGTCACCCCCTGCGCGAGCGGCAGCTCACCCGAGTAGTTGATGGTGTTGGTGGCCCGGCGCATGTAGGCGCGCCACGCGTCGGAGCCAGACTCCCGGCCCCCGCCGGTCTCCTTCTCTCCGCCGAAGGCGCCGCCGATCTCCGCCCCCGACGTGCCGATGTTGACGTTGACGATGCCGCAGTCCGAGCCGGCGGCCGACATGAACAGCTCGGCCTCCGCCTGGTCGGAGGTGAAGATGCTCGACGAAAGACCCTGCGGCACTGCGTTGTTCAGTTCGACCGCGTCGTTGAACTCGGTGTAGGGCATGACGTAGAGGATCGGCGCGAAGGTCTCCTGATGTACGACCTCGCTCTGTTCCGGCATCCGGATCACCGTCGGCGTGACGTAGTAGGCGTCCGGGCTCTCGTCGGCGAGGGCCCGCTCGCCACCGGCCATGACCTGCCCGCCAGCCGCCTTCGCCGCCTCGATCGCGGCGACGAACGCGTCATGGGCCCGCTGGTTGATGAGGGGCCCGACCAGGGTGGCGCCTTCCATCGGGTTGCCGACCGGCAGCTTCTCGTACGCGGTGGCGACGCGTTCGGTGATCTCGTCGATGACCGACTCGTGCGCGATGACCCGACGCATCGTGGTGCACCGCTGCCCGGCCGTGCCCGCAGCCGAGAAGATGATGCCTCGGGCCGTCAGGTCGAGGTCTGCGCTCGGGGCGACGATCGCGGCGTTGTTGCCGCCGAGCTCGAGCAGGCTGCGCCCGAACCGTTCGGCCAGGCGAGGGCCGACCGCCCGGCCCATCCTCGTCGAGCCGGTCGCGCTGACGAGCGCCACCGCGCGGTTGCCGACGAGTGCCTCACCGACCTCCGGCCCGCCGATGACCACCTGGCACAGGTCGGTGCTGTGACCACTCTCGGTCAGGGCGCGCCGCAGCAGGGCGTTCGAGGCCAGGGCGCACAGCGGCGCTGTCTCCGAAGGCTTCCAGACCACGGCGTCCCCGCAGACGAGTGCCACGGCCGCGTTCCACGACCACACCGCCACCGGGAAGTTGAAGGCGGAGACGACCCCGACGACCCCGAGCGGGTGCCACGTCTCCATCAGCCGGTGACCGGGCCGCTCCGAGGTCATCGTCTTGCCGAAGAGCTGACGGGACAGGCCGACCGCGTAGTCACAGATGTCGATCATCTCCTGCACCTCACCCCGGGCCTCGGAGGTGACCTTGCCGACCTCGACGCTGACGAGGGTGGCGAGGTCGTCCTTGTGCTCGGTCAACAGCTCGCCGAGCCGCTTGACCACGCCGCCGCGCACAGGCGCCGGCACGACGCGCCATTCGCGGAAGGCGGCGTGCGCCCGGGCGACGGCGTCGTCGACCTCCGCGGGCGAGCTCCACCGCACCGCTGAGACGGACCCACCGTTGATAGGCGAGCGGCCGTGATGGTCACCCTGCAGCGCCGCGGGGTCGACGCCGCATCGGCGGGCGGCATCCTCAGCGAGCCGGCTTAGGTCTTGGGCCGTGGGC
>JALYTM010000268.1 GCA_030854305.1 Candidatus Dormiibacterota bacterium | reverse complement strand
CGGCGGCGCGTGGAGGCGGGCTGCTGCGTGCCCGGGGGGCCGGCCAGCACCTCCTCGATGGTCACGCGCATCTGTTCGACGTCCTGGAACGACCGGTACACGGACGCGAACCGCACGTAGGCGATCTCGTCAAGGCCGCGCAGCTGCTGCATCACCATCTCGCCGATCTCGCGGCTGCGCACCTCGGTCACGTTGCGCGAGCGGAGCGCGTTCTCAGTGTCGTCGATGATGGCCTCGAGCTGAGCGGCGGCGATGTTTCGCTTGGTCGACGCGTTGGTCAGGCCACCCAACAGCTTCTGGCGGTTGAACTCCTCGCGGCGGCCGTCCTTCTTGACCACCCACAACGGCACTGCCTCGACCCGCTCATAGGTGGTGAAACGCTTGTGGCAGACCAGACATTCCCGGCGACGTCGGATCGCCTCACCGGTGTCGGAGTCGCGCGAGTCGACGACTTTGGACTCGGGCTGCGAACAGTACGGGCACTTCATGGCCAAAACACGCGGCGGCCCCCCGCTGTCCGGGGGGCCGCGCGGTTGCGGTGCTGCCTAGCGGCGATCGCGAAGGAACGCCGGGATGTCGAGGTCGTCGGCGTTGGGCGGCGCCGCCGATCGGCCACCGATGGTGAAGGCCGGCGCGGAGCTCGCCACCTGCCGGGCGGCGGGTTCGTAGGCGAGCGTGCCGAGGACATCGATATGGCCGGTGAAGCCGGTGGCGATGACGGTGATCTTCACCTCGCCCTTCATCTGCTCGTCGATGACCGTGCCGAAGATGATCTGCGCGTCGGGATCGGCCGACTCGCTGACCAGCTGGGCCGCCTCGTTGACCTCGTACAGGGTGAGGTCAGGGCCGCCGGTGACGTTGAGAAGGATGCCCTTGGCGCCGGCGATGGTGGTCTCGAGAAGCGGGCTGGCCACCGCGTCGCGCGCCGCGTCGGCCGCGCGCGTGTCGCCGTTGCCGAAGCCGATGCCCATCAGCGCCGCTCCCTGTCCCGACATGATCGCCTTGACGTCGGCGAAGTCGAGGTTGATCAGGCCCGGGAAGACGATCAGGTCGCTGATGCCCTGCACGCCCTGGCGCAGGACGTCGTCGGCGAGCTTGAAGGCCTCGGTGATGGGGGTCCGCTTGTCGACCACCTGCATGAGGCGCTCGTTGGGGATGGTGATCAGGGTGTCGACGCGGCCCTGCAGGTTGGTGATGCCCTCGTCGGCCGTCTTCTGCCGCTTGAGGCCCTCGAAGCGGAAAGGCTTGGTGACCACGCCGATGGTGAGCGCGCCCTGCTCGCGGGCGATCTCGGCCACGGTCGGCGCGGCGCCGGTGCCGGTGCCACCGCCCATGCCGGCGGTGACGAAGACCATGTCGCAGTCATCGAGCAGCTGGGTCAGCTCCTCGCGCGACTCCTCGGCGGCCTCCGCGCCGCGCCCGGGGTCGCCGCCGGCACCGAGCCCGCGGGTCAGCTTGGCCCCGATGCGCACCTTCTTGTGCGCGTTGCTGAGCGTGAGCGCCTGGTGGTCGGTGTTCACCGCGATGAACTCCACACCCTTGAGGCGGCTCTGGATCATGCGGTTGACGGCGTTGCTGCCGCCGCCGCCGACGCCCACCACCTTGATGCGCGCGTGCCCCTCCAACGTCCGGTCGAGTTCGCTCATGGGCGTCTCCTCACGCTGTGTGCTGTTCGGACGCAGCGAAAACATCCCCGCACGCGCCGCTTCATCTCCGTCGGTCGTCTCCGGCTGCCCCGCCGCCGGTGGGTCGTCGTTGTCGAGGCCGTACAGCCTCATCCGCTCAGAAAAGTTCACGCATCCACCGTCCCAGTCGCTCGCCCACGTGCACGCCGTTGCCGCCGCCCTGGGCCTTGCCGACCAGCGACATGCTTCTCGAGCCGCGCCCGCGGGCTCCCCAGCGGAGCAGCCCCACGACGGTTGCGTGGTGCGGCCCGCTGATCTCGTCGTTCATCCCGGTGACGCCGAATGGGGCGGCAACCCGCGCCGGCAGGTCGGTGACCTGCTGCGTGACCTCGGCGAACCCGCGCAGCAGCGCGCCGCCGCCGGTCAGAACGATGCCGCCGGGAAAACTGCTCGCCGGTCCCGCCATCTCGACCTGCTCGGCGATCAGCTGCGCCATCTCCCGTGCGCGCGGGCCGATGATCTCCGCCAGGAAGCGCTGGGGCACGTTGACGGGCTCGTCGTACCCCATCGGGGTCAGCTGCACCTCGGCGTCCGCGGGCAGGGTGAGCTGGAGGCAGTGGCCGTACGCTCGCTTGGTCGCCTCGGCGGTCTCGAGGTCGCACCGCAGTCCCACCGCCATGTCGCCGCTGACGTGGTTGCCGCCCACCGGGATCACCGCCGTGTGGATGATGCTGCCGCTGGCAAAAACTGCGATATCCGTTGTGCCACCACCGATGTCAGCGACCACCACGCCGCGGTCGAGCTCGTCGGCGCCGATCACCGCCTCGGCCGAGGCGAGCACCTGCAGCACCAGGTCGTCGACGTCGAGGCCTGCCTTGTGCACCACTTTGACCATGTTCTGGATGGCGGTGTTGGTGCCGGTGATGATGTGTGCGTCGACCTCGAGCCGGGTGCCCGCCATCCCGATGGCGTCGCGAACGCCCTGCTGGCCGTCGATGGTGAAATGCTGCGGCAGGACGTGGAGGATCTTGCGGTCGGACGGCACGCTCACCGCGCGCGCGGCTTCGACGGCGCGGGTGACGTCGGCATCGCGGACCTCGCGGTGCCCGGCTTGAACGGCGACCACGCCGCGCGAGTTCTGGGACGAGATGCTGGCCCCGGCCAAGCCCACCACCGCCGAGTCCACCGGGACCCCGCTCATCTGCTCGGCGAGGTCGACGGCCTCGGCTACGGCCTCGGCGGCGGCGTCGATCTCGATGATCGAACCCTTTCGCACCCCCCGCGAAGGGGCCTCGCCCACACCGATGACACGCAACCCGGTGCTGTCCAACTCGGCGATGGCGCAGCAGACCTTCGTCGTTCCAAGATCGAGTGCAAAGACGCGGCGAGAGCGGGTCACTGGTAACTGTTGAGTGTAAGGATCGTCCTGCTCCGGCACAAGGGGTGGGCGAGCACAAAACCGCAAGATGCTGGGTTTGCGGAGCCAGTATGCCACAACATGTTGACATTCCGTGGCGAACGCGTCAGGCGCTCGGAGAGCCGCCGAGGGCAGTGCCGCGGC
>JALYTM010000019.1 GCA_030854305.1 Candidatus Dormiibacterota bacterium | reverse complement strand
GAGGTGGACATCACGCAGGGCGCCGAGCGCGCCGGCTGCGATCCCCCCGTCCACGGCCGGCAAGGGGTGGGCCATCACCTCCATGGTCTGCGCAGCCACCGCGGCCCAGATCGGTTCGGGCACGCACATGCGGACCAGGCCGGCTCCGCCGCGCGCAGCTGCGGTGGCGCTCATCAGCGGTGCGCCGCTGAAGCCCACCGCACCGCCGATCACCACGACGGTGCCGAACGTCCCCTTGTGTGCGTCGTCCGGGCGGTCGGCCAGCACCATGCCGCGGGGCGGCTCGGCCGGCGACTCCGGCGAGGCCGAGCCGGTCACCACGGCGACGGCGAGATCACCCTCGTGGCTCAACGACAGCCGCAACCGGCTGGGCGCGCCGCCCAGCCACAGCGCCGGTGCGCCGCGCGCGCTCAGCACCACCTCGATGTCGGCAAAGGCGGGCAGCGAGTGGCCGCCGGCACCGCGCAGCTTGCGGACCGCCTCCTTGGCGGCCCACCGCGTCGCCCAGCGGCTGGGATGACGCTCGCAGTCGGCGCGCTCCCGTGCGCTGAAGACGCGGGCCGCGAAGCCGGGGCGGCGCTCGAGGAGGGCGATGACGCGCCGGATGGAGGTGATGTCGACTCCCACGCCGGACCCGGCGTGCGCGGAGTCGGTCCCGGTCACTCCACTGTGACCGACTTGGCCAGGTTGCGCGGCTGGTCCACGTCGCAGCCGCGCTCCACGGCGACGTGGTAGGCGAACAGCTGCAATGGGACCACGTTGACCAGCGGCGAGATCAGCTCGTCGGCAGCCGGTACCTCGACCACGTCGCGGGCGAAGCCGTCGTCGAAGGGGTTCTCGCCCTCGGTGACGATGGCGATCACCGGCGCGTCACGGGCGCGGACCTCGGAGATGTTGCTGACCATCTTGGACAGCGTCTGCGCCCGGGTGGCGATGGCGACCACCGGGACGTCGATGTCCAGCAACGCGATCGGCCCGTGCTTGAGCTCACCGGCCGCATACCCCTCCGCGTGGATGTAGGCCGTCTCCTTGAGCTTCATGGCGCCCTCGAGTGCGACCGGGAAGTTGATGCCCCGGCCGATGTACATCGCGCTGCGGGTGTGCGAGTAGCGCTGCGCCATCTCGGCCAGCTGCGGCTCCAGCGCCAGGGCACGTTCGATGAGCTCGGGTGCGGTCATCAGCTCGGAGGTGAGGCGGCGGTGCTCGTCGCGGTCCAGCTCGCCGCGCGCGTCAGCGAGACGCAGCGCCAGCATCAGTCCGCACGCCATCTGGTTGATCATCGTCTTGGTGGCGGCGACGCAGATCTCGGGGCCGGCCTGCATGTAGATCACGCCGTCGGACTCCAACGACAGCGCGCTGCCCACGACGTTGGTCACGGCGACCACGATGGCGCCTTTGCGCCGCGCTTCGCGCACCGCGGCAAGCGTGTCCGCGGTCTCGCCGGACTGCGAGAAGGCCACCACCAGCGTGGCACTGTTGACGACGGGGTCGGCATACCGGAACTCGCTCGAAGGGGCGATGTCGCAGCGGATGCGTGCCAGCTTCTCGATGGCGTACTTCGCCATCATGCCCGCAATCCACGCCGACCCGCAGGCGACGATGCTGACCGAGTCCAGGCCACGGAGGGTGACGTCGTCGAGATGCACGTCGGCGAGGTCGACCAGTCCGTCGGCGGTGATGCGCCCGCGCAGGGCGCCGCGCAACGCATCCGGCTGCTCCATCATCTCCTTGAGCATGAAGTGGGGGAAACCGTTCTTCTGCGCCTGCTCCGCCTCCCAGTCGACGGCGATCACGCGCGGCTCCCGCACCACCCCGTCGAGGCCGGTGACGACCACCTCGCCGGCGCTGGCCGACACCACCTCGCCATCGCCGAGCAGCACCATCCGCTTGGTGTAGGGGATGAGCGCTGTGATGTCGCTGCTGATGAACATCTCGCCGTCACCGATGCCCGCGACCAGCGGTGCGTTGAGCCGTGCACCCACGATGCGCCCGGGCTCGTCGGAGCACAGCGCGACCAGCGCGTAGGCGCCGCGGATGCGGCGCAGCGCGGCGCGCACGGCGGCCGCGAGGTCACCTTCGTACACCTGTTCGATGAGGTGTGGCACCACCTCGGTGTCGGTGTCGCTGACGAACTTGTGGCCGGCGGCGGTCAGCTCGATGCGCAGCTCGCGGTGGTTTTCGATGATGCCGTTGTGGATGAGGTGGATGCGGCCGGTGCAGTCGCGATGGGGGTGCGCGTTGACGACCGTCGGCCGCCCGTGCGTCGCCCAGCGCGTGTGACCGATGCCGGTGCGGCCGCGAGGTCGCCCCGCCTGCTCGAACTGACGCTCGAGGTCGGCGACCTTCTGGTTGCTCTTGGCGACCGAGACGGTACCCAGTTCCTCGTCGAGGATGGCCACGCCGGCGGAGTCGTAGCCGCGGTACTCGAGGCGTTCCAGGCTCTCGAGCAGGACCGAGGCAGCCTCGCGGGGTCCGGTGTAGCCGATGATGCCGCACATCTGGGGTGGGAACGTCTCCAGTCGGGGGCGGGTTACGACGGCGACGGTGGCAGGACGGAAGCCCCCGGCGCCCCGGGTTGGCCGGTCAATTGGTGGGCACCGGCGCAGCCCCGTCGCTCACGGTGTGGGGGACGGCGTGGGCACCGAGATGACCAGCACGGTCACCACCACCGTCACCGAGCGGGGCACGGCGCTGACCCCGGGCGGTGGCTCCACGGTGACGGTGTAGGTGCGGTTGCCGTTGATGCCGGCCAGCGAGATCACCTGGGTGGACACCGAGTCGTAGTTGTTGAGCAGGTCCTGGGGACCGGTGAGCACCACCGTCGCCGGGTTCACGCTGATGCCCACGATCTCCGTCCCGGGAGCGGGCTGCCCGATGTGCGGAGGCAGCACCGCGCTGATGCGCGAGCTGATACTGGCAGCGATCGTGACCGTGACCCCGACGCTGGACTGCTGCCTGCCGGCCACCAGCACCCCGAAGTTGCCCACCGGCTGCCCACCGGCGTCGTAGATCACCACCGGCCCATCGACCTGGAGGTCGGTCTTCCGGCCGGTGAGGTTGACCGCCACCTTGGCCTGGAGGCCGGGCAGCTGTTGCTCCGGCCCCACCACGGTGACGGCGCTGGGGTTGGCGGACGTGGACGTGACCGTGTAGCCCTGGGGAGGGTTGGTGGTGTACACCACGGTGACCGGGACGTCGCGCGAGCCCAGCCTGTCGACGCTGGCGGTGATCTCTGTGGGCGGGTTGTCGAGTGCCACGTCGCGGTCGTTGTTGAGCACTGTCACGGGAATCTGCTGCGTACCGATTACCTTGATGGCGCGGTAGTCGACGGTCACCACCAGGTCCGCCGGGCTGAAGGCGTTGAGGTGCTCCCGCGTGCCGCTCACCTGGACCGACAGGTCGCCGATGGCGTGCACCAGCACCCACGGGTCCACCGTCCCGGTGTCCTGGGGCACCTTGACGGTCACCGTCCGCGTGTCCGGGGGGTTGCTCGCGAACACCACGCCGGCCCAGGTGATGGTGGCCAGGAACGTCGCCATCACCTTGAGCTGGATGTTGCGCCTGAGGAACCCGGGCACGGTCACGGATGGCTTCTCCGACGGATCGCCCGCAGCACCGCCGGTCGCGCCACCACCCGGGTGCGCCAGCGCTCGTCGCTGCCGGTCATGGTGCTGAGCATGGTGTGCAGCGCCTTCTGGTCGAGTCCGCGGGTGATCCGGCCCTCGCGGGCGACGCTGATCAGCCCCGTCTCCTCGCTGACGATGAGCACCACCGCGTCGCTCTGCAACGTCAGCCCCACTGCCGCGCGGTGCCGCGTCCCCATGCGTCCCACGCCGGGAATGGTCTCGGCAAGCGGCAGAACACAGCCGGCGGCGACCAGGCGACCCTCGCGGATGATCACCGCGCCGTCGTGCAGGGACGTGCCCGGCATGAAGATGGTGGCCAGCATCTCGGCGGTGACCTCGCCGTCGATTCGCACGCCGGTGGCGGCGATGTTCTCCAGCCCGGTCTCGCGCTCGAAGACGATCAGCGCGCCCGTCTTGCGCTCGCTGAGAGAGCCGACGACGCGGATCACCTCGTCCACCGAGCGCTGGACCTCCGCCCCAGGGTGATGGCCGAGCAGCGAGCGCACCGGCCCGAGCCGTCCCATTTGGTCGAGGGCGCGGCGCAGCTCGGGCTGGAACAGGATCACCGTGGCGATCACGATCGCCTGCCCGCCGTTGGCGAAGATGAACTCGAGGAGGCGGAGGTTGAGCAGCTGGGCGGTGAGACCGAGCGCCAGGATCACCGCCAGCCCCACCAGCAGCTGGGCCGCCTGCGTGCCCCGGATCAGCTTGAGCAGCTGGTACAGCAGGACGGCGACGATGCCGATGTCGAGCAGGTCGCGCCACCCGAAGTTCTGCAGGAAGATGAGGGCGTCGCGGAAGGCCGCGCTCACGCCGGGACCGCCACGGCGCGCGCGCTGTGCAGGGGCACGCCGTCGAACAGCAGCGCCAGCAGGGCCATCTGTGCCCACAGACGGTTCTCGGCCTGATCGAACACCACCGACCGGGGACCGTCGAGGACGGCGTCGGTGATCTCCTCCCCCCGGTGGGCGGGCAGGCAGTGCATGACCCGCGCCGCTGCCGGGGCCAGCCGCAACAGGGTGTCATTGACCTGGAGGTGACCGAAGTCCTCGCGGCGCCGCTGTTGCTCCGCCTCCTGGCCCATGCTCGTCCACACGTCCGTGTAGATGATCTCGGCGTCGCCAAGCGCGGCTTCGGGGTCGTTCCCCACCACGAACGCGCGGCCGCCGCGCAGTTGCGCGGCACGGTCGAGGACGGCCTCCGGGGGTTCGTACCCGGGTGGCGCGACCACGCGCAGGTCCACGTCGCAGATGGCGGCGGCGTACAGCCAGGACGCGCAGACGTTGTTGCCGTCGCCGATGTATGTCACGCGCGCGCCACTCACGCGACCGGTCAGCTCGCGCACGGTGAGCAGGTCGGCGAGGATCTGACAGGGGTGCTCGGCGTCGGTCATGGCGTTGACCATCGGTCCGCGGACCGCCGCCGCGATCGCGACCAGGTCGCGCTGCGCCACCACGCGGGCCACCACGCCGTCGGCGTAGCGGTCGAGAATGCGGGCGATGTCAGCGGCCGTCTCGCGTTCGCTGAGCCTGATCTCGTTGCCGAACAACGCGATGGCGTGGCCGCCGAGTCGCGAGATGGCGACCTCGAACGACACCCGCGTCCTGTTGCTGGGCCGCTGGTAGATCATCGCCAGGCTGCGGCCTTCCAGCGGCGTGCCGAGATTCTCACCCTGCTTGGCGCGTACCGCGAGATCGAGAACCGACTCGATCTCGCCTCGGCCAAGGTCGGCGATGCTGAGCAGGTCGCGGCCGGCGAGTTCGCGGGACATCAACCAACCCAGTATATGAGCGCCCCCGGAAAGCGACCGCTCGTGGCGCAGTGCGTGTCCGCCCGGTAGGGTTGGGCACCGTGAACGTCGTCGTCGTCGTCTCCGGTGGCCTTGCCGAGACCCTCAAGGCCGCGCCGATGATGCGCGCCATGGCGTCGGCCCCGTCCGGGCCGCCGCTGGTCCTCTGCGCCCCCGACGGTGCCGACCTGGTACGGACGATCGGCGGCATCGGCGAGGTGGTGACGGTCCCGGCGCTCGGCGGGCAGGGTGCGCTGCCCGGACAGCTGTGGGCCACGCTCCGCTTCCGGCGCATCGACACCGCGGTGGTGTGCAGCGAGCGGCTCGGGGTCCGGACGGCGGTGTTCACCGCCGCGGTGCCGCGGCGGGTGGGCTGCCGCGCCGGCATCAGTGACCTGCTCCTCACCGACGCCGTCCGCTGTCCGCGCCACGAGAACCGCCAACAGGCCTGGTCCCGCCTGGCCGTTGCGATGGGCTTCGCGGTGCCGTCCGCGGCGCCACTGTTCACACCACCGCAGGCGGTGCTCGACGCCGCCGAACAGCGCCTGCTGGCGACCGGTGTCGGCGATGGACGCCTGCTGGTGGCGATCGCGCCGGGGAGCGCGTTCTCCGCGCGGGACGCTGACAACTGGAGCCCCGAACGCTACGCACACCTCGCCAACCGCCTGGCGCTGCGGCACGGCGTCGGCATTGTGCTGTTGGGTGACGAGCGCGACCGGCTGGTCGCTGAAGCACTGCGGATCGACCTCGCCGCGCCGGCGCTCGACCTCTGCGGTGAGATCGACCTGCCCACCACCGCCGCGGTGATAGCTCGCTGCGACCTGCTGATCTCGGCGGATACGCCCCTGCTCCACGTGGCCGCCGCTGTGGGCACCGCGTCGGTGGGCCTGTTCGCGGGCAGCGACGGCCGCCTGCGCGGATTCCCGGGACCACAGCACCGCATCGTGCAAGCGACCGCCGACGGCTGCGTGGCGTCGCTGGACCGTATCCGCGTCGAGGACGTGCTCGCCGCCATCGAAGGGGCACTGTAGGCCGGCGCTCAGCGCATATAGAGGAAGCTGCGTTTGAGCACGTCGAGGTTGTCGACCGCCATCGCGGTCCCGCGTACTGTGCATCCCTCCGGTTCGGTTGCCACCCGCGTGGCGTACCCGGTGAGGGTGGTGATGCGCCGGCCCAGCCCCTCCTGGCGGGCGCCGCCCCCGGTCAGGACCACCCCACTGTCGCGGATGTCGTGACGCAGCACCGCCGGGGTCTCTTCGACAACGGCGAGAATGGCGTCGTCGAGGGACCGGAGGTGCTCGTTGACCAGGTCAGCGAGTTCGTGCGACGAAAGCAGCACCCCACCCAGCTCCGCGGTGCGCTCCTCGTGCGGCGCGGCGACCAGCAGGTGGGCGGCGCCGTGCAGCTCGGCCCGCCCCAGCTTCACCCCATGGCGGGCCTCGACATGGGCGGCGACGCGAGCGATCAGGTCGTCGACGCCCACCGTCAGCGACCGGCAGGCGGCCGTTCCCTCCAGGGCCAGGACGGCAACGTCGGTCTTGCCGGCGCCGATGTCGATCACCAGGTGGGCGCGGGACGACGTGATGGAGATCCCCGCGCCCATCGCAGCGGCGATGGCGGCGTCGATGAGGTAGACCGTCCGCGCACCGGAGCGCACGGCGGCGTCGAGCACCGCCAGCCGGTCGGCGCCGCTCATGCCGGCCCGCACCGCCAGCACCATGTCCGGCTTGAAGATGCGCTGACGTCCGACGGCGCGGTTGACCGTCTGCTGCATGAGGACCTCGAGCGACACCCGGTCGGTCACGTCACCACCACGAACGGGGTGGTGCAACCGCAGGCTGCTGTCGGTCGACGCCGCGTCGATGGCGGCCGCGCCCACCAGGCCGGTGGCGGGTTCCCCGTCGCGGCTGGCCACCACCGTGGGCTCCGAGAAGAGCAGCCCTTCACCGCGCGTGATCACTCGGGTGGTGGCGCTGCCGAGGTCGATGCCGAGCTTCTTGCCGAGCACGGCGCGGTCAGTCCCCGACCACGCCGCTGAGGTCCCGGGTGGGCGACCCGCCGGCGTCGTCGGTGACGCGCTCGACGTCGGCGCCGAGGGCGGTCAGCTTCTCCTCAAGGGCTTCATACCCGCGGTCGAGGTGGTAGGCGCCGTCCAGCTCGGACGTCCCCTCGGCACACAGGGCAGCGATCACCAGCGCCGCGCCGCTGCGAATGTCGGGAACGGTGGCATGCGCGCCGCGCAGCGGGGTCGCCCCCTCGATGACCGCGCTGCGCCCCTCGACACTGATCCGCGCCCCGAAGCGCAGCAGCTCGGGCACGTGACGGAAGCGGTTCTCGTACAACGCTTCGCTAATGATGCTGATCCCCGGCGCCTGGGTCATCAGGGCTCCGAACTGGGGCTGCAGGTCGGTGGCAAACCCCGGGTGAGGCCAGGTGGTGACGTCGACCGCGCGCAGAGGCCCCCCGCGGACGCGGACGTGGCTGGCTCCCTCGACGACCTCCGCCCCTGCGCTGCGCAGCTTGTTGATGAGGGCGCGGACGTCGGTGGGGCGCATGTGCTCGATCAGCACGTCACCGCCGGTCGCCGCCGCCGCAACCATGTACGTCCCGGCTTCGATGTAGTCGGTGGTGACGCTGTGCGTGGTGCCGTGGAGCAGGCCGTGCTGCCCCTCGATGACGATCAGGTCGCTGCCCGCGCCGGTAATCCTCGCGCCCATCCCCACCAGGCACCGCACCAGGTCGACCACGTGCGGCTCGCGCGCGGCGTTGCTGATCACCGTGATGCCCTCGGCCAGCACCGCCGCCATGATCAGGTTCTCAGTCCCGGTCACCGTCGGCATGTCGAGGTCGATCCGCGCGCCGCGCAGCCGCGCCGACCGCGCGGTGTACATGTCGATGCCCTCGTCGACGACGGCACCCATCAGCCTCAACCCCTCGAGGTGCTGCTCGACGCGGCGCATGCCGATGTCGTCGCCACCGGGGCGCGCGATGGCAGCCTCCCCGGCGCGCGCGACCAGCGCTCCGAGAAGCAGGAACGAGCCGCGCATGCGCCGTGTCAGTGCCGCCCCCACCTCGAGCACCGACACGCGCTCCGCGTGCAGCCGCCAGCGCGAGCTCGAAAGCCGTTCGACGGACACGCCGAGGTGGCGGAGCATGGTCGCCATGGCCTCGATGTCCTCGATGTCGGGGACGTTCTCGAGGTGAATCGCCTGGTCGGTGAGCAGCGAGGCCGCCATCACGGGCAGGGCGGCGTTCTTGCTCCCCGAAATCGACACGGTGCCGACCAGGGGTTTGGGCCCGGAGATGCGAAGGAGGTCCATCAGCGGCGTAAACGTATCCGACCGCGCCCCCGTTCGGTACCTCCACGGACCAAGCTGAGCGCCGATCGGCGACACTGGAAGCTCCGATCGGCAACCGCTGACGAGGAATTGACCATGGCGACGGCAACAGCAAGCGCTCTGGACAGGATCGAAACCCTGCTCGGCGACGATGCCCGCACCCTGCTGGACCACCGGTGCACGACTGTGCCCGCCTCCGCACTGCACCTCCCCGGACCCGACTTCGTGGACCGCGTGGTGGCTTCCAGCGACCGCAACGTCCGCGTGCTCCGCAGCCTCCGGACCCTGTTCGACCACGGCCGCCTTGCCGGTACCGGCTACATGTCCATCCTTCCGGTCGACCAGGGCATCGAGCACTCCGCCGGCGCGTCCTTCGCGCCCAACCCCGCGTACTTCGACGGCGAGAACATCGTGGAGCTGGCCGTCGAGGGCGGCTGCAACGCGGTCGCCTCCACGTTCGGCGTGCTGGGGTCGGTGGCACGCCGCTGGGCGCACCGCATCCCCTTCATCTGCAAGCTGAACCACAACGAGTTCCTCACCTATCCCAACCGCTACGACCAGGTCATGTTCGGGTCCGTCCAGCAGGCCTGGGACCTCGGCGCGGTGGCGGTGGGAGCCACGGTGTACTTCGGCTCCGAGGAGTCGACGCGACAGTTGCAGGAGGTGGCGGAGGCCTTCGCCGAAGCACACGACCTGGGCATGGCCACCGTGCTGTGGTGCTACCTGCGCAACAGCGCCTTCAAGAAGGACGGCGTCGACTACAGCGTCGCTGCCGACCTCACCGGCCAGGCCAACCACCTCGGGGTCACCATCCAGGCCGACATCATCAAGCAGAAGCTGCCCTCGACCAATGGCGGCTACACCGCGCTGAACTACGGCAAGACCGACCACCGCGTCTACGACCGGCTGACCACCGACCACCCCATCGACCTCACCCGCTACCAGTTGCTCAACTGCTTCTCCGGCCGCTCGGCACTGATCAACAGCGGCGGCGAATCCAAGGGGGCCGGCGACCTCGGGGAGGCTGTGCGTACCGCTGTCATCAACAAGCGGGCCGGTGGCACTGGGCTGATCAGCGGCCGCAAGGCCTTCCAGCGCCCGATGGCCGATGGCATCGGGCTGCTCAACGCCATCCAGGACGTCTACCTGTCGGACGAGGTCACCATCGCGTGAGTAGCGGCTGGCGGCCGGTTGACGGTGACGAGATCACCGTCACCCCGGGGGGGACGCCGTCAGCGGCCGGCGCGGGCGAGGACATCCACGCCGCCGAGGCGTCCGGCAGTGCCGGCGGCGACGACCTGCTCGGGCCGGACAACGACGACCACGACCAGGACCAGGTCGCTCACCGGCGGGGTCGCACCACCGACAACCGGCTGCTGATTCTCGGCGCGATCCTGGTGGTGGTCGTCGCCCAGCTGGTAGTGAGTTTCCTCGTGCTCAGCTCGATCAACGACGTACGCGACCAGAGCGCGTCGTCCAACGGTCTCCAGCACTGCCTGATCAATGCCCAGCTGAAGCAGGCATCCAGCAGCAATGCGGCCGCGTACCAGAGCGCCGTGCAGGCCTGCGTCAGCAAGTAGGCGGACCGGGCTGACGCCGCCGGCAGCGGTGAGCGGAGCGGGTCAGCTCGGGGTCGAGCGGCGCAGCTCGTGACGCGCGATCGACTGCAGGTGCACCTCGTCGGGTCCGTCGAGGATTCGCAGCGCCCGGGCCCACGCGTACATGCGCGCCAGGGGGAAGTCGTTGCTCATGCCGGCGCCCCCGTGGACCTGGATGGCCCGGTCGATGACGTCGCACGCCACCTGGGGCGCCGACACCTTGACGGCGGAGATCTCGGTCCGAGCCGCCTTGGTGCCCTGCGTGTCCATCAGCCACGCGGCCTTGTGGCACAGCAGGCGCACCTGCTCGAGCTCGACGCGCGATCGCGCGATCGCCTGTTGCACCACCCCCTGCTCGGCCAGCGGCTTGCCGAACGCCACCCGGCTGCGCGCCCGGTCGATCAAAAGCGACAGCGCCCGCTCGGCGGTCCCGATCACCCGCATGCAGTGGTGGATGCGGCCGGGGCCGAGGCGCGCCTGGGCCATCGCGAACGCGGCACCCCGCTCCCCGACGAGGTTGCCGGCGGGCACACGCACCTCGTCGAAGGCGACCTCGCAGTGGGCTCCCGGGTCATCGAAGCCGAACACCTCAAGCTGACGGACCACGCTGATGCCGAGAGTGTCCATGGGCACGAGCACAAAGGAGTGGCGGCGGTGGGGCTCGGCGTCGGGGTCGCTCAAACCCATCAGCAGCGCCACGCGGGCAAGCGGGTGCGCCGCGCTGCTGGTCCACCACTTGCGGCCGGTGATGATCAG
>JALYTM010000267.1 GCA_030854305.1 Candidatus Dormiibacterota bacterium | reverse complement strand
GCCACCAGTCGCCGGTCCTGGTCCTCGTTACCGTTGTGGAACTCATCGCCGCCGACCAGCGCCAGTGGCCCGGCGGGCCGCGGCACCGTGGGGTCGCCTCCCATCACCGGCCTCCTGCTGAACTGTCTCCGACGTGCGGCTGCCCGCGCGCCCGCATCCCTACACTGACCCGCGCATGTTCGACACCGACAAGTACGCTGCCGCCACCATCGTGTCCCGCCGTGACCTCGCGACGGACCTCTGGGTGGTGCGCATCCGCCCCGACTGCGAGCTGCCCTTCCGGCCCGGCCAGTACGTCACCCTCGGGATGGAGATCGGCGGGCGCATCATCGAGCGGCCGTACTCGATCGCGTCGGACCCCGCTGAGGCGGAGATCGAGCTGTTCATCGAGCGGGTCGCCGAGGGCGAGCTGTCGGCTCCGTTGCACGACCTCACCGTGGGCTCGTCGACGCTGGTTCGCAAGCGCTGCAAGGGCCTGTTCCTCAAGGATGCTCCGCTGCCCGGGCAACCGCTTCTGTTCGTCTCGACGGTCACCGGGGTGGCGCCCTTCGTCAGCATGGTGCGCAGCCTGCGCCGCCGGCTGGCCGCCGGGGAGTGGTCGCCGGACCAACCGGTCATCGTGCTGCAGGGTGCCGCCCGCTCCGATGAGCTGGGCTACGAGGAGGAGCTGCGTGGGTACGACGCGGTGTGCGACTGGTTCACGTACGTGCCCACCGTCAGCCGTCCCTGGGACGACCCGGAGTGGACGGGCGAGACCGGTCGCGTCGAGGACATCCTGCGCAAGTACGCCGACGAGGCGGGCTTCCGCGCCGGGCATGGTGGTGTCTTCCTCTGCGGCAACCCCGGGATGATCACCAACAGCCGCGGGATCATGCGGCGTCGCGGGCTCGACGACAAGGCCATCCGCGAGGAGCAGTACTGGCCCGACTGACGTCGTTGGACTCGGTCAGCCTGAGCGAGCGAGCGGTTGCCCCGATGTGGCCAATCCTCGTCCACCCGCCGGTCGACCTTGCCAAGACCACGGTCTCGGGCGCGTATGGTGACTTGGTGCTGACAGTCGCCACCGTCGCCCCCACGGCACCGGCGTGAGCAGGAGGGGTCGGCACGGCCGGCGCCGAACCCGAGACCTCGAGCAGCGCGGTGTGGTCGACGTCGGGGACGCACCACGCGAGCCCCGTCGCCGCTCCCAAGCCGACCGCCGGCCCTCGGTGGGGCCGGCCACCGCCGGGCCGACGGTGGTCTCACTGACGCTCCGGCCGGTGGAGGAGGGCGGACCGTGGCCGCTGACGCGCGTGCTCACCGCCCTCTCCGCGTTCGACGTGGAGCGCATCGGCGTGGCCCGCGCACTCGGCGACCGCCACGGTGTTCCGCTGATCCACTCGCAGCAGCTGCGCTGGGGTGAGGTCAACGTCCTGATCGAAGCGCGGCACGGTCGTGACGGGGTCGACGAGCTGAGCGTGGAGCTGCCGCCCTGGGACGACGTGCTCAAGGCGGCCGGTGACGAGCGAGCGTGGGGTTTCCTCGACACCGTCGCCGCCGCCGCCGATGCCCGGTTCGGCAGCATCGGTGACGGTGAGCCGCCCGAGACCGAGGCGGCCGACGGTCCGGCAGTGCTCGAGCGCCAGCTCCGCCGGCACCTCGCCCTGCTGTTGCCCGAGTGGACGGCCGAGGACGCCGATGCCGTCGGCGCCACCATCCGCCGGCAGCTTCCCCGCAGCGGCCTTATGGTGGTGACCTCATGAGTTTCCATGCCCGCCTGGGTGTCGCGGTCATCCTCGTCGCCGTGGTCGGCGCGCTCCTGGTGCTGGTGGCCCGCGCCCGACCCCGGCTGCTGCCCACCGTGCGAGTGTTCGTCCGTCTCTGCGCGGGGGTGGCCGCGCTCGAGGCCGTGGTGGGCATCGTCCTCCTCGTGCTCGGCAACCGGCCGGCTGAGGGCCTCCACTTCTTCTACGGAGCGGCGACGGTGCTGCCGATCCCGATCGCCGAGGAGATGGGCCGCCGCTCGCCGGGCAGGGACGAGAACTGGCTGCTGCTGGCGGGCGTGGTGGCGACTGCGCTCTTCGGGCTCCGCGCGGTCACCACCGGGTCGACCTGACCGCCGCGACCGCGGGCGACCTCTCGCCTCACACCGCGACCGCCTCGGTGACGAGATCGTGCTCGGCCGCTCCATCGACTTCGACGACCAGCGCGTAGCGGCGTCGCAGCCTCGCCAGGGCGCTGACCACGGGACGCCCCAGCAGCACCACCATGACCGCGTTGCCGCCGGCGCGGAAGCAGTCGTAGGCCAGGGATGTCGCCACGTAGAAGTGGCCGAAACGACCGACGGTAGCGGCGGTGCTGAGGCCGGACACCCAGCCGAAGTCGCCCGCTCCACGGAAGAAGGTCCAGTCCCAAGTGTCCATCACCGCCCCGTAGGCGAAACCGGTGACCACGCCGACCGCGGCCAGCAGTGCCACGTCCCGCCCGGTGGGCCGCCGACCTCGACGCGGCGCGCCCGCCATGCCGGCCACGGCACCAACCCAGCCGGCGGCGAGCATTTCGTACGGCAGCCATGGGCCCACCCCGGCGGTGACCAGCGCCGACACCAGCAGGCTGGTGGCGCCGCACAGGAAGCCGAACTCCGCTCCCATCGCGTAGCCGGCGCAGAGGACCAGGAAGAACATCGGTGAGAATCCGCCGATGCCACTGACCAGGGCCAGGCGCAGTGCCGAGTCGATGGCAGCGATGGCGGCGATCACGGCCAGGCCTCGGGTGTCGAGTCGCCGTCCCAGCATCTCGACGGCGCCGAGCACGAGGACGGCGCCGAGGCTGATCGCGACCGCGGTTGCCGTCCCCGGTGCCCCGAGACCGGTCAGCGGCCAGGCGAACAACGCCACACCAGCGAGGCTGACCAGCGCCAGCCTCACAGCGCGGTCACCCCGGCCGGCACGCCGTCTCGGAGCAGGCGCGCCACGGCCTCGACCGTCACCGGCCCGGGAGAGGCGAAGCACCGGCCCAGCTGACTGGCGTAGGGCTGGTCGCCGCTGAGCGCTGCGCTGGGGTGGCCGCGGTCGCGCACCGTGCCGTCTTCGATCACCAACACCCGGTCGGCCAGCGAGGCCGCGAGGTCGGTGTCGTGGGTGGCGACCACCACCGAGGCGCCGGTCGCGGCCAGCTCGCGGGCCGCCGCCACCAGAGCGTCGCGGGCGCGGCCGTCCATGCCCCGGGTGGGCTCGTCGAGCAGAACCATCCTCGGGCCGCCGGCGAGGAC
>JALYTM010000266.1 GCA_030854305.1 Candidatus Dormiibacterota bacterium | reverse complement strand
GCCCAGTCGCGCTCGAAGAAGTCCGCGTAGTACTCGGCCGCCAGCGGATGGTCGATGTGGAGCGCCGACTCGAGCGATCCACCCAGCCCGGTGCTGCTCCAGTTCGACGACATGACCACGGCGACGCCGTCAACGACCAGGCCCTTGGCGTGGCCGGTGGTGCATCGGTCGGGGTCCATGACCCGGCTGGGGATGCCCCGGTCGAGGATGGCCGCCGCGTCCCCGGCAGCGGGCTCGGCGCCGAGCAGGATGCGGACGTCGGTCCCGGCGCGCTGCAGGTCGGTGAGCCGAGCCAGCAGCGGCCGCACAGGTGGCGCCCACGCGTGCAGGTAGGGAACGGTCAAGAGGACTCGCTGAGACGCACTCTCGAGCGTGGACTCGAGCAGCTCGAGCACCGCGCGGGCATCGGTGACCACGCGCAGCCGGCGCGGAGCCAGCTCCAGCTCGAGCGGCGGAACCGCCGGGGTGGGCGCACCGATGGGGGGGGCCGCGACTGCCTCCTCAACAGCCCACAGCCGTGGCGGAGGGAGCGCTTGCCGCCAGGCCAGGCTGAAGCGCGTGCGCACCATCGCGGTGAGTGTCGGAGCCCCTTCGATGAACGCCCACCACTCGCGCGTCCCCGGCCGCGGCAAGGCGTGAGGAGGCAACAGCCCGCCATGGTCACTCGGGGCGTCGCGTTCATCGAGGTTGCCGGTGCCCACCGCGAGGCGGTCGTCATCGGCCGCCAGGAGCTTCCAGTGGGCGTCGGCCCCCGCATGCCGGCGCACCATGCGGCATGGCACCACCGTGCCGCCCTCAGCCGCCCGGGCCAGCTCCTCAAGGCAGCCGCGGTTGACGCCGCCATGGCCGTCGAGCAGCACTCGAACGCGGGCGCCCTTTCGCATCGCCTCGGGAAACATCCACCCGTAGCTCGGTCCCACCTCGTACATGGCGACGTCGAGGCGCTCGCGGGCGCCGCGCAGGAAGTGACGCAGCAGCGTGCCGGCCGAGTCCGGGCCGAGGGCGCAGGTGAGCCGGGTCATGGTCGAGGACGGTGGACGTGGGCGAGCATGCGCGGGCCACAATAGGTGGATCGAGAACCTTGAGGGCTCCGCCCCGTCGCTGCCACCACCGTCGACGGGTTGGGGAGGCGAACCGACGGCCGGTGACGCGGCCGGGTCGTCACCACCACCACCACCGCCACCTCCGCGAGGGCGGCGCGCCTGGCGGTCCGGCTTGGCGCTCCTGGTCATCGGGCTGCTGGTGGGTGCGTCTGTCATGTTCGTGCTGGCGCGCGACCAGCACGGAGTCGCCGAGGTGCAGGTCAAGGGTGACCCGTCCGCGGCCGGGACGTCGTCGTCGGTCGCGGTCGCGCGGCACCTCGCTCCCGCAGTCGGCACCATCATCGGCACCCTCTCCAGCTCCACCGCCCTGGGCAGCGGCTTCGTCATCTCGCACGACTCGTCGGTCAGCTACCTGGTCACCAACAACCACGTCGTCGAGGGAACGAGCGCGCTCCACGTTGTCATGCCCAACGGGCAGCAGTTCACCGCCGCCCTGGTCGGCGCGGACCTGCTCGACGACATCGCGGTGGTCAGCGTCCCCGGGACGTCGTTGCCGCTGGCGACATTCGGCACCTCGTCCGATCTCAGCGTGGGCCAGCCGGTGGTCGCCATCGGGTCACCGCTGGGCGACCAGGGCTCGGTGACCTCAGGGGTGATCAGCGCCCTGCACCGCACGATCAACGCCAGTGGCGAAGCCGGGGCGGCCACCGAGACGCTCGAGGACGTGCTCCAGACCGACGCCTCGATCAACCCCGGCAACAGCGGCGGCCCGCTGGCGGACATGTCCGGCGACGTCATCGGCGTCAACGTCGCCACCGCGGGCAACGCCAACAACATCGGCTACAGCATCCCCGCGGACCTGGCGCGCTACGTCGCGGAAACGCTGATCAAACGTGAGAAAGTGCAGCACCCATTCCTCGGGATCGGATACCTCGACAGCATCGCGGCGATCGAGAACAACACCCCCTTCAGCGGCCCCGGGGTGCTGGTGCACACCGTCAGCGCCGGCACACCCGCAGCCGCCGCGGGCTTCGCGGTCGGCGACATCCTGGTGTCCATCGACGGTGTCGCCATCGACAACGGGCAGACCCTCGGCGGGCTCATCCAGGACAAGAAGGTTGGAGAGACGATCACCTGCGAGGTGGTGCGCGGTGCCTCGATGATCACGTTGTCACCGACGCTCGAGGAGCGGCCGGGCGCCTGACCGCCAACGGCAGGTGCGGCGCGTCAGCGCTGTGCTGTCTCGGGGCTGCGCACGGTGGCGGGAATGCGAGACCGCCGCGTGCTCCACGCGGGGTGGCGGTCGACGAACTCGTACAGGGCGGCCGGCCGTCCCCGGCCGTGCTTGACGACGCCGCCGGTTGCGCGCACCAGCCCCGACTGCTCCAAACCGCGGCGAAAGTTGGACGGTTCGTACGCCAGCCCGCTGATGGCCTCGTACACGCGCCTCGCCTGCGGCATGGTGAATGTCTCCGGCAGCAGCCCCACGGCGATGTTCGACCACCACACCTTGCCGCGCAGGCGGTCGACGCCGTCGGTGATGACCGACGCGTGGTCGAAGGCGAGGACGGGAAGGTCGTCGACGGGAACCCACCGGGCGGCGGACTCGCGCTCGCGCAGCACCGCGGCATCGATGAGACCGAGGTACGCCACCGAGGGGATCCAGCCACGCGGGTCACGAGCGGGATCGCCGTAGGTCTGCAGCTGTTCCATGTACACGGCACCGACGCCCGTCTTCTCGGTGAGCTTGCGCTGTGCGGTCTCCTCCGGGCGCTCGTCGGGGCTCATGAACCCGCCGGGCAGCGACAACAGTCCCGCGTGCGGCTCCTCGTCGCGTCGAACCAGCAGCACGTGGAGCCGTCCGGCCACGGGGGCCAGCACCACCGGGAGCGCGGTCAGCCCGGCGGGCGCCGCGAAGCCGGCGGTGCTGGTTGCGCGCAGGACCGGGTCGAGCATCGTGCAGCGGAACGTAGCAGCACGCGCTCGTGTGCGGCCCGACACCCAGCGGCCCGGTCCCGGGCGTGGTCGGTCTCGCCATCAACGCGATGCCGAGCGCCGCGCTGTGTGGGGGCCGCTGCCGATGCGCGATCATGCACTGCCGGCGCGAACGGCAGCTGAGCGGAGGCGCCCGCGTCCGAACGGGAGAGCGAGATGTCCGGCATCACCGTGTACGGAGCCCCGTGGTGCCCCGACTGCCGCCGAGCCAAGAAGTTCCTCGGCG
>JALYTM010000265.1 GCA_030854305.1 Candidatus Dormiibacterota bacterium | reverse complement strand
CTCAACGGGCGCGAGATCGGCAGCGGCAGCATCCGCATCACCGACCCGTCCATCCAGGAGCGGGTGTTCGCCGCCACCGGCATCGACGCCGAGACTGCACGGCGCAAGTTCGGCTTCCTGCTCGACGCTTTCCAGTACGGGGTGCCACCCCACGGTGGCTTCGCCGCCGGCATCGAGCGCCTCGTCATGGAGGGGCTCGGCGAGGAGAACATCCGCGACGTGGTCGCCTTCCCCAAGAACCAGCAGGCCCAGGAGCCGATGACTGCCGCCCCGGCCCCGGTCGACCCCGCCCAGCTCACCGAGCTCGGCCTGCGGCTGCTGCCCGGGCCGTCCGAACCGCCGGTCCCCCGAGGGGCTTGATGGGAGCGACCCTGCGGTACGATGGATTGCGGTAACCGGCTGGTCGCTGCCCTTCACATGCGGCTGGACCAACATCAAACGCATCGGGAACCTCACATTCGCCGCTCGCCCTCGAGCCTCCGCACCGCGCGCGTGGATGAGGAAAAGCGTCGTGCGGGATCCCACCTTGTCTTCGGGCTCAGCCCCGGGACGGCGCGGCCAGACCGGTGCCATCTCCTCCCGGCCGCTCAGCAGCCGCCGGGCCGCGGCCGGCAGTTCGCTCCGCGATGAGCCCGGGCACCATCGTCGCGGCGCTGCTCGTCCTGATCGCCGCCCAGGCGACCCGCCTGCTGATGCCGCGGCGTGTGGGATACCTCCCGGCGCTGGCCGGCGCTGCCCTCGGACTGCTGCTGGGTGAGCTGATCGCCTTGTCCGGCCACGGTGGCCCGGCGTTGGGGGTGATCCATCCCGTGCCGGACATCGTCGCTATCGTCGCGGTGGAGGCGGCCATTGCGGTCATGCTCCCCGTGCGACCGACCGCTCGCCGATAATCTCGCCGTCCAGCCGTCAGGAGCAATGTTCTGAGATTTCCCTTCGGACCCAGGCGACTGGTCGCCGCCGCCGCGGTGGCCGGTGCGGTGATCTACTGGCGGGCGGGTGCCCAGCGCCGCAGCCGGCAACTGGCCGTGGCCGTGGAGGACGCGATCACCGAGGGACGTGCGGCCGCCGAGGGCGCCGGCGCGGAGCGCGACGACGAGCACGATCGGTTTGGCCAGGACTGACATGGGGTATTTCTCAAGCGGGATGACACAGACCACTTCCGAGCTCCGCCTCCCCGCGGACCCCTCGTACATCGTCGTCGCCAAGCGCGCCGCGTCGGCGTTCGCGGCGGTGGCGGGTTTCGACGTCGAAGGCGTCCACGACCTCACCATCGCGGTGGCACAGGCGTGCGAGAACGCTCTCGCCTGCACCGAGCGGGCGGTGGGCGCCGGGGAGGGGCAGATCCGTCTCACCTTCACCATCGAGGGATCGCGCCTCGAGGTTCAGGTGCAGAGCAGCTGCAGCCGTCAGGTGGTGGCGCACGCTGCCGCCGCGCGGCGGGCGGTCGCCCGGCAGGCCGACCTGGAGCGCCAGGAGGTGGCAGCGGCCACCGACCTCGCGCTCCAGCTGATGGGCCTGTTCGTCGACGACCACAGCTACCGGGTCGACGCTCGCACCGGTGGTCTCCGCGTCCGCCTGACGAAGTACCGAGCTACGTGACCGGCCTGCCCCCTAGCGACGGGGCGGGCGCCGACGAGGACAGGCAACCGGAGCGAACGCTCGCCAAGCCGGCTCCCAACGCGCGCCGGGAGCGAGCGCGCGAGCTGCTGGAGCGCTACCGCGAGACCAGGGACCCGGCCGTCCGCGACGAGCTGGTCGAGCTGAACGCCGACCTCGTGCACTACATCGCGCGCCGTTTCGCCAACCGCGGGGAGCCGCTGGAGGACATCGAGCAGGTCGGCTTCCTGGGGCTGATCGCCGCCATCGAGCGCTTCGACCCGTCGCGAGAGAACGAGTTCAGCACCTTTGCCACGCCCACGATCATGGGTGAGATCCGGAGGTATTTCCGCGACCGATCCTGGGCGGTGCGCGTCCCCCGGCGGCTGCAGGAGAACCTCCTGCGCGTCAACGCCGCGTCGCAGCAGCTCGGCAGCGAGTTGGGGCGCACCGCGACCATCGCCGAGATCGCCGAGCGGCTGGGGCTGGACCAGGAGGATGTCCTCGCCGCGCTGGAGGTGTCGCCCGCGCAGCACACCGTGTCCTTCGACGCCGCCCGGCCCGGCGGCGGCGATGACCCGACGACCTTGGGCGACCGCCTCGGCAGTGACGACACCAACCTCGACCGCGTCGAGATGCGCGCCCTGCTGGAGCAGGCAATGGCCCACCTCAACCCTCGAGAGCGCGAGATCATGGCCCTGCGCTTCGTCGAGGAGCTGCCCCAGACCGAGGTCGCCAAGCGCCTCGGGATCTCTCAGATGCACGTGTCCCGGCTGCAGCGAGCGGCGGTCGACCACATCCGTCGCGAGATGGGGGAGAGCGCAGTGCTCTGACCGGCGGAGCGGGCGGTTTGTCAGGGAGCGGCTACAATTGCGCCGATTTCCCACTCTTATCGGTCCGCGCCCGCGGACCCCACACACATTGGACGGGCGCTTGCTCACCAGAGACATCCGGGAACGTTTTCTCCACTACTTCGAAGAGCACGGCCACCATCGTCTGCCCAGTGCCTCGCTGATCACGCAGGACGATCCCTCGCTGCTCTTCACGGTGGCGGGGATGGTGCCGTTGAAGCCGTACATCACCGGCGAGCTCGAGCCGCCCGCGCCACTGCTGGTGTCCGCGCAGAAGTGCTTCCGCGGCCAGGGGCTGCGCGACGACATCTCGGAAGTGGGCGACGACAGCCACCACACGTTCTTCGAGATGCTCGGCAACTGGTCGATCGGTGGCTACTTCAAGGAAGGCGCGATCCGCCTCGCCTGGGAACTGCTGACCAGCGGGTACGGGCTCGACCCGCAGCGGATTTGGGCAAGTGTGTACCCCGACGATGTCGAGTCCGAGTCGCTGTGGAAGGACACCCTCGGCCTCGACCCGGCGCACGTCGTGCACATCCGCGACAACTGGTGGCAGGCAGGCCCGACCGGGCCGTGTGGCTACGACAGCGAGATCTTCTGGGACTGGGGTGCGCCGTGCTCGTGCGGACGCGACGAGTGCACCCCCGCCGATGAGTGCGGTGGCAACCGCTGGCTCGAGTTCTGGAACCTTGTCTTCATGGAGTTCAACCAGGACGAGGCCGGCAACCGCACCGTTCTCCCCAAGAAGACGGTGGACACCGGCCTGGGCCTCGACCGCCTCGCCGCCGTGGTCCAGGGCGTGCGCAGCGACTACGACACCGACGGGTTCCGGC
>JALYTM010000264.1 GCA_030854305.1 Candidatus Dormiibacterota bacterium | reverse complement strand
CGAATCCGATCACCTGTTTCGGAGGAATCCGAACACCCCCTGAGGGCGGGAGGCGGAGCGGCGGCGTGAGGTGAGGAGGGCACGGCACCCTCGCTCGGACAGTCCCAGCAGACGTCCGAGGAGAAGCCGATGCCCCGACCCCGACTCGCCATGCGCAAGACACGAGACGTTCTGCGGTTGACCCTCGGCGAGGGGATGAGCCGGCGGCAGGCGGCGACGGCGACGGGCGTGCCGTTGACCACCGTTGTGGAC
The DNA here is from genome assembly GCA_030854305.1 of Candidatus Dormiibacterota bacterium. GTDB lineage: Bacteria > Chloroflexota > Dormibacteria > Aeolococcales > Aeolococcaceae > Aeolococcus. Next base: position 3,047 of record JALYTM010000264.1, on the reverse strand, counting down.
TGCCTGTCGCGGGCGGCGGCGGCGGCGCTGCAGTGGCCGTTGCCCGAGGGCATGGACGACGCCGAGTTGGAGCGGCGGCTATACCCGGGTGCGCCCGTGAACCCACGGCAGCGCCCGGAGCCGGACTGGGCGACGGTGCACACCGAGCTGCGCCGCAAGGGCGTGACCCTGCAGCTGCTCTGGATCGAGTACCAGCAGGGCGTCAGTGGTGGGTATCAGTACACGCAGTTCGTCCACCACTACCGGCGCTGGGCGATGCAGCTGGACGTGGTGCTGCGCCAGGATCATCGCGCCGGCGACTTAAGCTGTTCATCGACTTCGCTGGCCACACCCTGCCGATCACCGACCCGGTGAGCGGGGTTGTGAGCGAGGCCGAGTTGTTCGTCGCGGTGCTGGGAGCGAGCAACTACACGTACGCGGAGGCGCTGCCGTCACAGGAGCTGCCGCACTGGATCGCGGCCCACGTGCGGACGTTTGAGTTCTTCGGCGCCGTGCCGCGGATCCTCGTCCCCGACAACCTTCGCTCCGCGGTGACGCGGGCGCACCGCTACGAGCCTGACCTGAACACGACGTACCAGGAGATGGCCGCCCATTACGGCTGCGCGGTGATCCCGGCGCGGGCGTTCAAGCCGCGCGACAAGGCCAAGGTCGAGGCCGGCGTGCTGCTTGCCGAGCGCTGGATCCTCGCGAGCCTGCGCCACCACACCTTCTTCTCCATCGCCGAGGCGAACGTCGCCATCCACGAGCGTCTGCATCGGCTCAACGAACGACCCTTCCAGAAGCTCGATGGCTCCCGGCGCAGTCTCTTTGAGCAGCTCGAGCGTCCGGTGCTGCGGCCGTTGCCGGCGCATCCATATGAGTACGCGACGTGGAAGCAGGCGACGGTGAACATCGACTACCACGTCGAGGTCGAGCACCACTACTACAGCGTGCCGTATCAGCTGGCACGGCAGCGCGTCGACGTGCGCATCACGGCGACGACGGTGGAGATGCTGCTGCGCGGACGACGGGTGGCGTGTCACCGGCGCAGCCACGTGCGCGGTGGCCACACCACCCTCGCCGAGCACATGCCGGAATCGCATCGCCGCCACCTCGAGTGGACTCCGGGGCGGATGGTGCGCTGGGCGGAAGCGTCCGGTCCCCAGACGGCGGTGCTGGTGGACACCATCCTGCGCCGCTGGCCGCATCCCGAGCAGGGCTTTCGCTCCTGTCTCGGCATCCTCCGCCTCGGCAAGCGTTATGGCAACGACCGCCTCGAGGCGGCGTCCGCACGGGCGGTGACGCTCGGTGCCTTCAGCTACCGCAGCGTGGAGTCCATCCTTCGCACCGGCCTCGACCACCAGCCGCTGCCGATGCGCTCGGCACCGGCGATCCCCGCGACGACACGCCGGCACGACCACGTGCGCGGCGCCACCTACTACCAGTGACCAGGGAGGACCACCATGCTCATCAGTCCCACCGTGGATGCGCTCCACGCCCTCAACCTCGGCGGCATGGCGCGCGCCCTGGCCGAGCAGCGCGAGAGTCCCGACTACGCGGCGCTCACCTTCGAGGAACGGCTCGGCTTGCTCGTTGACCGCGAGGCGCAGGACCGAGGCAACCGGCGTCTCGAGCGCAATCTCAAGGCGGCGAAACTGCGCACTGCCGCCTGCGTGGAGGACATCGACTTTCACCGGCCGCGCGGCCTTGACCGCTCAGTGATCCTCGGCTTCGCGACGGCGCAGTGGGTGGACGCGCACCAGAACCTGCTCATCGTGGGCCCCACCGGCGCCGGCAAGACATTCCTCGCCTGCGCACTCGCACAGGCCGCCGTCCGCAGCGGCCACACCGCTCTCTACATGCGCGCGCCGCGCCTGCTCGACGACCTCGCCCTCGCCCACGGTGACGGTCGCTGGGCTCGACTGATGACCGCGTGGGCGCGCATCGACGTGCTGCTGATCGATGACCTCGTCCTGCGGCCACTCACCGCCGACCAGGCTGCCGATCTGCTCGAGGTGATCGAGGATCGCAGCCAGCGCCGCTCGACCATCATCACCAGCCAACTGCCGGTGGCGAACTGGCACGAGGCGCTCGGTGACCCGACCCTTGCCGATGCGATCCTCGACCGTCTCACTCACAACGCCCACCGCATCGAGCTCCGCGGCGACTCCTTGCGGCGCGCACGGCCTCAGAGCGACGCAGACGAACCAGACCCACCGAATCGACGGACACGTCCGGCGAGGACCGCCGCTGAGAGCGCCTCAGAGGCCCGCTGACGGGCTCCGATGACATCCAACACGTGCCGACTCGCCCCATCTCGCGGGCTCACTGGCACAATCCACCAGACCCGACCGTTCAAGAGGAGGTGACAGAAAGGGGACACCCCTGACCACGTCGCTGCTGCTCCGCAGCCGGCGCTCTCAGGGTGATCGCTTTCAGCCGAAACAGCCGATCGCTTTCAAGCGAAACGACTGATCGGATTCACCGAAATACGCAGCCCGGGACATCCCGACCCCGGTGGAACCATCAGCGGACACAGCGAGGCCGACCGATTCGTGATGGCCCTGCTGCGGGCGAGCGCCGATGCGATCCTGGTGGGAGCGGGCACCTTGCGTGCGACCCCGGGTCATCGCTGGACGCCGGAGGATGTCTATCCAGCCGCCGCGGCGGAGTTCGCGGAGCTGCGCCGTTTGCTCAAGCGCGCCAGCCAGCCGCTCCTCGTCGTGGTGACGGCCAGCGGTGACATGGACGGCGATCACCCTGCCCTGCAGCAGGGTGCGCTGGTGCTCACCACTGAGGCCGGAGCCGACCGACTCCGCGGCCGCCTGCCCGCCGCGGCGTCGGTGAGGTCGCTGGGGCCAGGAGCAGCGTTAACCGGCGGGAGCATCGTCGAGGCAATCCACGCCACCGGGTGCGCAGCGGTGTTGACTGAAGGCGGTCCGACGCTCATCGGGAGCCTCCTGCACGCACGGGTCTTGGACGAGCTCTTCCTGACCGTCTCGCCGCTCCTGGCTGGACGCTCCAGCGCCACGCCACGGCCCGGCCTCGTCGACGGCGTGGAACTTGCG
>JALYTM010000018.1:7882-11514 GCA_030854305.1 Candidatus Dormiibacterota bacterium | reverse complement strand
CAGGAGAGAGCCGGTTGGAGATGTCCCTATGTCTTGTCAAGGCCGGTCGCGGGAGTACCTGGAAGCGGGAACACCACGCTGTAGATTGCACCGATCTCAGCCGTGTCAGCCTGGTGACGTTGGGCGAGAAGGCGCAGTGTCCATCCCGCCGCGGATCGGGCGTCGTCAACCTTCGCCACACGGAACCGTGCCGCCGCGGTGATCAGCTGCGTTCGGTTAGCCCTTTGCTCCCAAAAATCGAAAGCGCTCCAACCTGAGATCAAAAGGCACCGTAGGAGTGCGCATGGAGCGGGAGAAGGGACTCGAACCCTCGACATCCAGCTTGGAAGGTATGGTGTCGCTCAAAACGCTGACACAGAAGGTTTTTCTCTCGCGTATGGCCGAGAGACACCAAAATTGCAGGGTGATGATTCGCCCGCCGAGCACGTCATCCTCATCGCCGGTTAGCGCTCGCCGAGTGCCGCCGGGGGGCGGCGACGCAGCGCGAATGCGCTGGGTCCCAACCCCGGGTCGAGTACGCCCCAGCCATCCGAGCTTGCATTCGCTGTGATGGGGTGCCGGTCGCGCGAGCGTTGGCACGCCCACGAAACCGGCGACGCAACGAGAGCGCAGATCGCTGGAAGCCGAGCGTCCCCTCTCCGGTCGCAAGACGTTGACAACGACGGTACCGCGTGCAACGCTGGGCGGCTGCAAGCGCTTGCAGCCGGCTTTTCACGAAGGCGACTTGATGCAGAAGCTGACCATTTATGAGGTGGCGCGTCGCGCGGACGTGTCGATCTCATCGGTGTCGCGCGTTCTCCAGGGAAAGCCGGGGGTGGCTCCGGCCAAACGGAAGCGCGTGCTGGCCGCTGTCAAGGCGCTCGGTTACGTGCCCAACGGGCTGGCTCGCGGGCTGGCCAGTAGGCGCCACGGGGTCATCGGGCTGATCTTCCCGGACCTCGACGATCCCAGCACCGAGTCCGGTCACGAGACCCTGCTGTATTCGGACGAGGTCATTCGCGGGGCGGAGCGCGCCGCCAGAGCCACCGGGTACGCGTTTCTCATCATGGCCACCCACGGATCGGGCGGCAGGGAAATCGCTCGGACCGTTGGCGGCCGCGTCGATGGGCTGGTCGTGCTGGCCAGGAGCCTCGCTGAGCCCGATCTCGCGGAACTGGCTCGGCGCGTGCCCATCGTCCTGCTGGCGGCCGGTCGGCGAGCGCGCGGAACCGACCACGTGTCCACTGACAACGAGGGCGGTGCCCGGGCGGTGACCGAGCATTTGGTGCACGCGCACGGCTACCGCGATGTGATCTTCGCCGGCGGTCCAGCGACCTCTGCGGACGCTCGGGCCAGGTTCGTGGGATTCCGCACCGCGCTGGCTGCGGCCAGCCTGCCCGTCCCGGATCGCCCAGCCGTTCGCGGGGATTTCTCCGAGGCTGGTGGCCACCGGGTCGCGGCTGAGATCCTGCGGCGACCCACACTCCCTCGGGCGATCGCCGCCGGCAACGACCAGATTGCCCTGGGCTTGATCTCCGACCTGGCCGCGGCCGGAGTCGCCGTCCCCGGCGACGTGGCGGTCACCGGCTTCGACGACATCCAGCTCGCCCGCTTGGCGTCGCCGCGGCTGACCACCGTGCATCAACCCATGCGTGACCTCGGCGCCCAGTGCGTGTCGCTGCTCCTTGAGCGCCTCTCCGGCGACGAGGGCCGGCCGCGCGCGGTGGTACTTCCCACCGAGCTGGTCGTCCGGGAGAGTTGTGGCTGCCGTGCAACGCGTCCCGCGCGAGTGCCCGTCGCCACAGCGGAGCGGTCATGAGCGCCGAGCCGACCAGCGGGGTCCGCCAGGACTGGAAGCAGCGAATCGGCCGCCGTTCCGACCGACCGCCGGTATCGCCCGCGGTCGAGCTGCCGGCTCCGACCGATGTGTCGGCCGAACCAGGCGTCGGCCAGATCACCCTGCGCTGGTCGGCTGTGGACGGCGCCGGCGGCTACGTGGTCAGCCGAGCCGACCACCGCGACGGTGCGTTCCAGCCGCTGAACCACGGCGGCAGCGACGTCCTCGGGGTCCCGGGCCCACCGTACGTCGACACCGATGTCCTCGCCGATCAGAACTATGCCTACACAGTGGCCTCCGTCGCCCAGGGCGGCCCCGGTGGTCCCGCGAGTGAGGGCGTGGTGGCCACCCCACGATCGGGGACGGCCGACCCGATCGAGGTCGACGTGGACGCGGCGAGGCCCACCGGCGGCCTGCATCGAGTGTGGAGCATGGTCGGCTCGGAGCGGCTGAGCCTGCTCGACCGCGGGCGTGACCAGTTCGGCAACGACGTGGGCGGCGACGTCCGGCGGGCGCTGGCCATCGCGCGGGACGAGCTCGGCGTCCGCCGAGTCCGCGCGCACGCAATCCTGCACGACGACCTGGAGGTCTTCACTTGGGACAGCACAGGTCCTCGATTCCGGTTTGATGGAATCGATCGCATCTTCGATGCGCTCGTGGACCTGGGTCTGCAACCCGTCGTCGAGCTGTCGTTCATGCCACGCGACCTGGCGAGTGATCCGCGCCCGACGGTCTTCAGCTACCGGGGCATCGTCTCCCCGCCTCGCGATTGGGCGGTGTGGGCTGAGCTCAACGGCCGCCTGGCTGCACACCTGCTCGACCGTTACGGCGTCGAGGAGGTCAGTCAGTGGGGCTTCGAGGTCTGGAACGAGCCGAACCTCGAGGTGTTTTGGGCGGGCACTCAGGCGGAGTACTTCCGTTTGTACGCGGAGGCTGCACAGGCCATCAAGGGTGTTGACCAGCGATTGCAGGTTGGCGGACCGGCCACGGCTGCCGCGGAGTGGCTCGAGGACTTCGTCGCATTCGTCAGCGGCGCCGGCCTACCACTTGACTTCCTGTCCACCCACACCTATGGAAACATCCCGCTCGACGCGCGCCCAATCCTGCGCCGCCACGGTCTGGATGAGGTGCGCATCTGGTGGACCGAGTGGGGTATTGGCGCCGGCCACACCGATCCCATTCACGGCACCGCCTTCGACGCCCCGTTTCTGCTCCGTGGGTACAAAGCCGTGCAGGGCCGGATCGACGCGCTCGCCCACTGGGTGGTGAGCGACCATTTCGAGGAGTTGGGCAGCCCGCAACGGTTGTTCCACAACGGATTCGGGCTGCTCACGGTGGGCAACCTGCGCAAGCCGCGCTTCTGGGCGCAGCGGATGGTCAACGAGCTCGGCGACGACGTTCTGACCGTCCAACTGCGCGGCGACGGGGCGGGCGGGCTGGTCGACGCCTGGGCGACCCGCGCCGCCGACGGCCGCGTCGACACCCTCGTGTGGAATGTGGCGACGAACGCTACGCAGTACGGCGGCAACTCCCCCCTGCAGCGGACGGTGCGGTTGCGCATCTCCGGCCTGCGCAACCACGCATACAGTGCCCGACTCGCCCGCATTGACGAGCGGCACTCGAACATTGCTCGGCACTGCCCTCCGGGGCTGGTCTGGCCAGACCCCCGTCAGTGGGAAGAGCTGCGCGCGCAGGACCACTTGGACGAGTGGCCGTTAGACGACCTCGAGGTCCGTGCGGGCAGCGCCGAGCTCGAGCTGAAGCTGCCGATGCCGGGTGTGGCTCGCCTGCGCCTGGAGCCAGCCAACCACAACGA
>JALYTM010000018.1:0-7872 GCA_030854305.1 Candidatus Dormiibacterota bacterium | reverse complement strand
GGGAAACACACAGCGATGAGTAAGGAGACACTGCTGATGAGACCAGAGAGATCGTTCCGTTCCGCGACGGTGCGGCGCGGGCTCGCGGCCGTGGCTCTCATCGCACTCATGGTGGTGCCGTTGCGGGCAAGTGCGGCGGGAGCGAACCAATCGTCGGTCGCCCATGGCGGCGGCTTTTCCGCGGCTCAGCGGGCGACGCTGCTCAGCATCGCCCAGCGGACGTGGAAGTTCTACAGCGTCGACGTCGACCCGCACACCAATCTTCCCAGGGACAACGTCAGCTACGCGGGCGGCTCCCCCACACCCACGTCGTACGGCAACTACACGTCGGCCGCCAACATCGGCGTGTACCTGTGGGCGGTCGTCGCGGCCAACGACCTCGGGTTGGTCAAGCGGCCGCAGGCCCGCGCCCTGCTCGAGGCAACGCTGACCGCCGTCCAGAAGCTGAACCGCTTCGATGGATTCCTGTACCAGTGGTACGACACCACCAATGGCGACACCATCAAGAACCCCGGCGACGTCGACTGCAAGACGGAGCCCACGCCGACGTTCGACAACTGCTACTTCCTCTCCAACGTCGACAACGGCTGGTACGCGTCGGGGCTGATCGTTGTCCGGCAGGCGATGCCCGAGCTGAAGCACCTGGTGAACAGCCTCATGTCACCGATGAATTTCGGCATCTTCTACGACAACCGGCCGGAGACACATTGCAACGTCAATCCGAGCGTGGCTGGCAACCAGCCGACGGGCCAGATGTTCGGGGGGTACTACGTCGGCAACCCGCCGTATCAGGGCAACAACTGGACGCACTACTACCACAACGGCGCTCTCTACAGCGATCCTCGCATTTCCGCCTACATAGGTATGGGGCTGCACCAGATGCCTGGGAACGTCTGGTGGCGCAGCTGGCGGACACTGCCACCGCCCGCTCCGTACGCCGACTGCCAGAGCACAGACCCGGACTTCTCCTGGCAGGGGCAGTGGCCGGTCGCCGGCTCCTGGCAGATCTACAGGGATCCGCAGTCCGGCCGGCAGTTCAACGTGTGGGAAGGACACTACGTCTACACGGGCTCCAACCTGAGCTTCATTCCGAACTTCGCCGGCGGGATGTTCGAGGGTTTGATGGCCAACGAGGTGGTGCCCGAGACGTCCTGGGGGCCGCACAGCTTCGGTCTTGCCGATGCGCGCATCGCCCAGGTTCAGATCAAGTATGCGACCGAGCAGCTGCACTACCCCGTGTGGGGGATGTCTCCGTCGAGCACCGCCGACGACAGCGGCGGCTACGGAGGTTTTGGTGTTGAAGGACTGCTGTTCCCGTACCACGGTGCTGGGGCGACTGCTGCCGACCCCAACCAGGGATTGTCCCAGTGCCACGGCTGTGCGACAGAGGATGTCGTCACACCGCACGCGTCCTTCATCGCCTTGGATGTGGCCCCGCAGCAGGCCTACGACAACATCCAGGCGTTGCGCAGCCTGTACCCCGGGATCTACGGCCCCGGCGGCTTCTTCGATGCCGTCAATCCCACGACGGGATTGGTCGGCCATCGCTACCTGGTGCTCGATCAGTCGATGATCATGGCGGCTCTGGACAATGCGCTCCAGAACCGTGCCATGCAGCGTCACTTCGCAGGGGATCCGGTGTCGTGGGCGGCACACACATACCTCTCCATGGAGACGATGTCGCTCGGCTAGGACATCACCAGCAGCTCTCAGATTTGAGGAGATCGACCGTGTTCATGAGATGCGCATCGGGCCGCATCGCGACAGCGGGCGCTGTCGCGGCGGCGGCGATGATTGGCCTGGCCGGCTGTTCGTCCGGTACCAACAACAACAACATCGTCAATGGCAGTGGGGGGACTCTGACCATCCAGGGTGATTCGGGCAACCCCACACTGGTGGAGGACTTCAACCCATTTCACACCCCGACCGAGCTCCACGGAACGTATCTGATCTACGAGCCGCTCGAGATCCCCAGCCCGGTCAACGGCTCGTATGCGCCGTTCCTCGCCACGGGATACACCTTCAGCAGCCCGACGAGCCTGGTGTACACAATCCGTCAGGGCGTGAAGTGGAGCGATGGCCAGGCTTTCACCCCGGCGGACGTCGTCTTCACCTTCAACCTGCTCAAGAAGTACCCGGCCTTGGATGGCAACTCGGTGTGGGGTGCGGTGAGCGACGTTTCCGCATCCGGCAATAACGTCACGATCACGCTCAAGAACCCGGACGTTCCGTTCGCGGACACCATCGCCCAGACCCCGATCGTGCCGCAGCACCTGTGGTCGTCCATCGCCGATCCTACGAAGTCCGCAAACACCACTCCGGTCGGGACCGGACCGTTCACCCTCGACCAGTTTGCGCCGACTCAGTACACCCTCAAGAAGAACCCGACCTACCGGGGGGCGGCCACCATCGCGCCGTCTGAGGTTGTGTTCCCGGCGCAGGCAACCAGCCAGAGCACCAACCAGCTCGACGTGGCCAGCGGCAAATTCGACTGGGCCTACAACTTCCTCCCCAACGTTCAGCAGACGTACATCGCCCGCGACTCCGCGCACAACCAGTACTGGTTCCCGCCGGGCGGAACCATCACCCTCTACCTCAACCTGACCAAGGCACCGTACAACGACATCAACTTCCGCAAGGGCCTGTCCCTCTCCCTCGACCGAACGACGGTCGCGAAGAAGGCGGTCAACGGCTACATGACCCAGGCCAGCATGTCGGGGCTGATCCTGCCGAACCTGAAGCAGTGGCTCGATCCGAGCCTGCCCAAGCAGGGAACGGTCGGCGTGGACAAGAACGCCGCAATGGCGGCGTTCGCCCAGGCCGGGTACACATCGCAGGGCGGCAAGCTCGTCGGCCCGGGCGGTCCGGCCGCGATGACCATTGTGATGCCGGGCAACTTCAGCGACTGGGTTGCGGCTGCGACGGAGGTGTCCACCGAACTCGGCGCCGTCGGCATCAACGTCACCCTCGACACGCCGCAGTTCCCGCAGTACTCGTCGGCAATCCAGGGAGGCACCTTCGACGCGGCGATCGGCGGGTACGGTGGCTCGGGAAGTCCCTACACGGACTTCAACCAGGCGCTTAACAGCACGTTCGCAACCCCGGTGCACACCCCCACCACCAACAACTTCGAGCGCTTCAACGACCCTGCGGCCGACCAGGCGCTCGGCGCGCTGGCTTCGGCAACCAGCGACTCAGCAAAGAAGCGAGCAACGGCTGCTCTGGAGCAGATCATGTACAACCAGGTCCCCGTGGTGCTGATGTACTACGGCGGCAGCTGGGGTCTCTTCTCCACCAAGCATTTCACCGGCTGGCCTTCGGCGTCCGACTCCTACACGCTGCCAACGCCGTACAACAACGCCATCCTCACCGTGCTGACGCACCTCCACGCGGCCTGAGGAAGCGGGACGCTGAAATCGTGACGGGGAACGCGACATGAGATACCTTCGCCGCAAGGTGCTTCTGTTCCTCGTCACCCTGTGGGCGGCGTTGACACTCAACTTTGCGCTTCCCAGGCTGATGCCCGGCTCGCCCGTTGACGCTGCCCTGGCGAAGATCGCTTCGACAGGGGTGCCGATCACCAACGCCGAGCGCGCCGCCATCGAGGTCCAGCTCGGCGTGCCACACGGCAGCCTGTTGTCCCAGTACTGGGACTACCTGACCAACCTCGTCCACCTCAACCTCGGCACCTCATTCTCATTCCCAACCGAGACGGTTGCGCAGACGATCGGCAAGGCGCTGCCCTGGACCCTCGTGCTGGTGGGATCGACGACGATCTTCGCCTTCATCATCGGCACGCTCCTTGGGGTCTACGCGGGGTGGCGGCGCGGCAAGACCACCGACACAACAATCACTGTGGGCGCCACCTTCCTGGCTGCATTTCCGCCCTTCTGGCTCGGACTGCTGGCCATCTACTGGCTCTCCTACAAGCTGGGCTGGTTCCCGCTCAAGGGCGGGTACAGCGCCGGCCTGACGCCCGAGCTGAGCCTGTCGTTCCTCGCCGACGCCTTCAACCACAGTGTCCTGCCTGCGTTGACCCTCGCCATCACCAGCTTGTCCGGCTGGGTCTTTGGCATGCGTAATAACATGATCAACACGCTGGGGGAAGACTACGTCACTTTCGCCGAGGCCAACGGCCTGCGAACCAGGACGGTTGCTCTGCTGTACGCCGCGCGCAACGCGCTCCTGCCCAACGTCACCGCGTTTGGGTTGTCGCTGGGTGCGATCGTGGGAGGCTCCGTCCTCGTCGAGGGTGTGTTCAGCTACCCCGGCCTCGGCAATCTCCTCTACATCGCCGTGTCCAACCACGACTTTCCGCTCATGCAGGCGCTCTTCCTGGTCATCACTCTCGCCATGCTGATCGCCATCTTTGTCGTCGACCTTCTCTATGTCCGTCTCGACCCGCGGGTACGCCAGCAATGACCATCGTCACCAGCGCGCCACCACCGCAGATTCCCGGTGCCGGGGCCGAGATCCCGCTCGGTCCCGCCAGCGACGCCATCCCCGGGCCGCTGCGCTTCCTGGGTCGCGCGTTGCGCACGCTCTGGAGCAACGGCAAGGCGCGGGTCGGCCTCGTCATCATCGGGCTGGACATCCTCATCGCGCTGTTTGCGCCGCTGATCGCACGGCATTCACCGACCGCCACCGATTTCACGCCGTACAGCGGTCCCAGCGCGATCAATTGGTTCGGCACCACCGGGAATGGACAGGACGTGTTCTCGCAGATGGTCTACGGTGCGCGCATCTCCCTGCTGGTCGGGCTCGGGGCGGGGGCGTTGGCTACCGTCGTGGCGGTGACGATCGGCCTTGTTGCCGGGTACCGGCCGAGGCCGATCGACGAGGTGCTCAGCTTCGTCACCAACCTCGCCCTGGTCATCCCCGCCCTGCCGTTGATGATCATCCTCGCCGCCTACCTCCAGGGCCGGTCGGTGTGGACGATCGTGCTCGTCGTGGCCTTCACCAGCTGGGCCACCGGCGCGCGCGTGATCCGTAGCCAGGCATCGACGCTGCGCAACCGCGACTATGTGACATCGGCTGTGTTCTCGGGTGAACGCCTGTTCCGGATTGTGTTCCGCGAGATCCTGCCCAACATGACCTCCCTGGTCACCGCGAGCTTCTTCGCAGCCGCCACGGCAGCGATCATGGCTGAGGCCAGCCTTGAATTCCTCGGACTAGGAAACCCGAGCACGGTGAGCTGGGGAACCATCCTGTACTTCGCGCAGCAGCAGAATGCGCTGCTGACCGGCCAATGGGTGCTCGTGTTCGCGCCTGGGTTGGCGATTGCGCTGCTGGCCGTGTCCTTCACGCTCGTCAACTTCGGTGTCGATGCGCTGTCCAACCCGCGCCTTCGGGAGAAATGATGGCATTGCTGGAGGCACGCGGGGTCAATGTCGCGTACGAACCGGCTCGGGGCGTGCGCATCTGGTCTGTCCGCGACGTGGACATCACCCTCGAGCAGGGCGAATTCGTCGGACTTGTGGGTGAGTCCGGCTGCGGCAAGACAACGCTGGGATTTGCGCTCACGCGGATGCTGCGCCCTCCCGCTCATCTGGAGAGCGGAACGATCACATTCGACGGTGTCGACATCTCCACTCTCGACGGCGAGGAGCTGCGCCGCCAGCGACGCAATGGTTTTGCGCTCGTCCTGCAGAGTGGCATGAACGCGCTGAACCCCGTGCGCACCATCGAGCATCACTTCGGTGACATCTTCAAAGCGCACGCGCGAGAGGGTGAGAAGTTCCCGGCTGCGACGGCCAGGCGGCGGGGCGCCGAGCTGCTCGATATGGTCAGTCTCGATGCCGCGGTTTTGCATCGATACCCGCATGAGCTCTCCGGGGGAATGCGCCAGAGAGTCGCCATCGCGCTTGCGCTCGCCCTGGAGCCTCGGTTCATCGTGTTCGACGAACCGACGACCGCGCTGGACGTGATCGTTCAGGGAGCGGTGATGCAGACAATCAAGGACCTGCAGCGCGACCAGGGGTTCACCGCCATGATCATCAGCCACGACCTGGGTGTGGTGCTCGACGCCACCAGTCGGGTCATGGTGATGTACGCAGGCCGGATCGTCGAGGACCAGCCGTCGAAGGATCTGCTGCGCGGTGCGCACCACCCGTACACCGAGGCGCTGCTGAACTGCTACGCGGACCCGCGCGCCGACGAGGTGAGCATCGAGGGCATTCCCGGCAACCCGCCCGATCTGTCGCTGGCGACGGTCGGCTGTCCCTACGCACCTCGCTGCCCGCTGGCCGAGGAGATCTGTAAAGAGAAGGACCCGCCGCTGGAGCCGCTTGGCCGGGGCCTGGCAGCATGCCACGTCAGGGCTCCAGCCGCGCGAGCCAGAGCGGAGGAGCCCAGTGTCCGCTGACGTCGTACGGTCTGACGTTCCACCGCTGATCGTCAAGGGCGTGACTAAGATTTACGCCAACCACGGCCGACGCGAAAAGGCGGTGACCGCCGTAGACGACGTGTCGTTCACCCTCGCACCTGGCGCGGCTGTCGGACTCGTCGGCGCGAGCGGCAGCGGCAAGAGCACCCTGGCCAAGCTGATCACCGCGACAGAACGCCCCACCAGCGGGTCGATCACCTTCGGCGACTTCGCCGTGGACCGTCTTCGCGCGGGCCGGAAGCGCTCTTTTCACAGCCGTGTGCAGATGGTCTTCCAGGATCCGTACGGCGCGCTCAACCCACTGCACACCGTCGAGTACACGATCGTTCGACCCTGCGAGAACTTCCTCAACATGTCCGCGCGAGCAGCGAGGTCGCGGGCCCATGAATTGCTCGAGACGGTGGGCCTGACACCCCCGGCCCAGTACGCGGCGAAACTGCCTCACCAGCTTTCCGGAGGCCAGCGCCAGCGCGTCGTCATCGCCCGCGCGCTCGCCTGCAACCCCGAGTTGATCGTTGCCGATGAGCCGGTCTCGATGCTCGACGTGTCACTCCGCGCCGGCGTCCTGAAGTTGCTGACGAGCCTTCGCGAGGAACGCGGCCTGAGCCTGCTTTACATCACTCATGACCTGCTCAGCGCCCGGGTGGTCACCGATGACATCCTCGTGCTCAACAACGGAAAGATCGTTGAGCAGGGTGCGACCAAACGGGTCCTGCAGCACCCGCGGGACAGCTACACGGTGCAACTTCTCGATGCGGTCGCCACCCCTTTCGCAACGGCATCCACACCGGACGCGGTCCATGCAGAGCAGACAGCCGGGGCGCGGACGGACCCCGCACCCTGATCCAGACAGTGCGCCGTGAGATCAAATCGACCGTCAAAGCAGCACGTGGAGCACCAGACTGTAGCTTGTTCGAACTCCCAAACAATGCAAACGCGCCTTCGCGAGCTGGTGTCTCTATTAGGAGCGGGAGAAGGGACTCGAACCCTCGACATCCAGCTTGGAAGCAACCCGCTGCTATTTGAGATCGGGTGGCGCGAAAATCCCTTTTGGATCGTTAGATTTGAGGTTCTCACATCCTAGTTCGTCTAACTCGAACGACGGGTCGGTTTCCGTCCCAAGGAAGCAACGTCGCCTGGTTGGCGATCACGTCTCACGGCGTCTCACGCGGACGCTCGCAGGCCGTGATTGGTGCTTACTCGACCGTGACCTGATCTGCATGGACGTCCTAACAACGGTGTTGTCACCGAGTGGCCAAAACCAGCCACCCAAGCGGTTTGTCGACATGGTGACCGGGGTCGCCCTGTAGGCCAAGTGGTCGGGCAGCCGGTGTGGGGTTGGCGCCCGGCGGTCAGTTCGACAGTGAGCAGTTGGCGACGTGCTCGGGGACTTAGTGAAGGCCAGGTGAGCCCGGATAGAGAGTCTCGAGCGTCGTCCCCTGCGCCGTTCCCGCGACTCGCGGCGCCCTCGCGGGTTGACATCACCC
>JALYTM010000263.1 GCA_030854305.1 Candidatus Dormiibacterota bacterium | reverse complement strand
CACCGCAGGACTCTCAGATCAGGGAGGCGCTGGCCGGCAACCTGTGCCGCTGCACCGGCTACGAGAAAATTATGGCCGCGGTGCGCCTGGCCGCCGAACGCCGTGCCGGCAATTCTGACGATGCTGGCCAGCAGTCAACGACGCTCGCCGGAGGGTTGAGCCGATGACCCAGACCACCACGCAAACCCGGGCCCGTTCGGGCGACCGCGCCGGCCAGGCAGGTGTCGGCAGCAGCGCCCGCCGCCCCGACGGCGACCTCAAGGTCAAGGGCGGGTTCGCCTACTCCTCGGACCTGCAGTGGGAGGGGATGCTCTGGGCGATGACGCTGCGCAGCCCGCACGCCCACGCCAGGATCCGGGCCCTCGACATCTCCGCCGCCCTTGCCGTACCGGGCGTCGCCGCCGTGTTGACTCACGAGGATGTGCCCGGCCGCAAGACCTATGGGATGAAGGTCGCGGATCAGCCGGTGCTGGCCTGGGATGAGGTTCGCTACCACGGCGAGGCCGTCGCGGTCATCGCCGCCGACCACCCCGAAACGGCCCGCCGCGCCCTGGACCTGGTGGTCGTCGACTACGAGATCCTGCCGCCCTTGACCGACCCCGAGGAAGCCCTAGCCGGTCAGACGACTCTGGTGCACCCAGAAGGTAACCTAGTGCGGCACGTGCCGATCCGGCACGGTGACACCGCAGCCGCCCGGAGGCGGGACGACCTGGTCGTCGTGACCGGCGACTACGAGGTCGGTATGCAGGACCAGGCGTTCCTCGGGCCCGAGTCCGGGCTAGCCGTCCCAGCCGACGACGGCGGGGTGGAGCTGTTCGTCTCGTCGCAGTGGATCCACGACGACCAGGACCAGGTCGCCGAAAGCATGGGGCTGCCGCTCGAGAAGGTCCGGATCACCCTCGCTGGGGTCGGTGGCGCCTTCGGCGGCCGGGAAGACATCTCGGTCCAGATCCACATCGCCATGCTCGCCCTGCACACCGGACGCCCCATCAAGATGGTGTACAACCGGGAGGAGTCCTTCGTCGGGCACGTGCACCGGCACCCGGCCCGGATGCGGTTCGAACACGGCGCCACCCGCGACGGCACCCTGGTCTACCTCACCGCGCGGCTGCTGTTCGACGGCGGCGCGTACAATTCGACGTCCCGTGCCGTGATCGGCAACGCCTGCTTCTTCGCCGCCGGCGCCTACGAGGTACCCAACGTCGAGATCGACGGGTACGCCGTCTTCACCCACAACCCGCCCTGCGGGGCGATGCGCGGGTTTGGCGTCGTCCAGTCCTGCTACGGCGTGGAGTCCAACATGGACAAGCTCGCCCGCGCCCTGGGCATGGACCCCCTCGAACTACGCGTCCGCAATGCCATGCAAGTAGGAACGGTCCTGCCAACGGGGCAGGCCGTCGACGGACCGGCACCGGTCGCCGAGCTGCTGCGCCGCCTGCAGGCCATGCCCGTGCCGCCCCCACTGCGAACAGGCGGCGAGACCGACCTGCGGGCACTTCCCGGCGGCGTCTCCAACGTCACCCACGGTGAGAGCGTCCGCCGCGGAGTCGGGTACGCCGTCGGCGTCAAAGCCATCGGCTTCTCCGGCGGGTTCGACGACTACTCCACCGCCCGGGTGACCCTGTCCATGGTCGCCGGGGAACCCGCCGTCGAAGTGCACACCGCCGCCGCGGAATGTGGCCAAGGAATCGTCACCGTGCAGGCGCAGATCGCCCGCACCGAGCTCGGAGTCGAACAGGTGGCAGTCCTCCCTGCCGACACACAGATCGGGAACGCCGGCTCCTCCTCGGCATCCAGGCAGACCTGGATGACCGGCGGCGCGGTCAAAGGCGCCTGCGAAGCCGTCCGGGAACGGGTGACCCACCAGGCAAGGGAACGCCTCCGGCGCGACCACAGCAGCCGGGACGTCATGGACCACCTCTCCGGTGACCTCCACCTCGCCGGAGGGAACGTGGTGCACGCCGAGACGGGCCAGGTGGTGTACACGCTGGCCGACCTGCTGGGCGACGCCACGGTCGAGGAGACGTTCGAGTACCACCACCGCCGGACCCACCCGATCGACGAGGAGAACGGCCAGGGTGACGCGCACGTCGCGTTCGCGTTCTCCGCCCACCGCGCGATCGTTGACGTCGACACCGACCTGGGGCTCGTGCGGGTCGTCGAGCTCGCCACCGCGCAGGACGTGGGCAAGGCGATGAACCCGATCGCGGTGGAGGGCCAGATCGAAGGCGGGACCGCTCAGGGACTGGGGCTGGCGCTGATGGAAGAGCTGCAGATCGTCGACGGGAAGGTGCGCAACCCGTCGTTTACCGACTACCTCATCCCCACCATCCTGGACATGCCGCCGATGCGGCTGGACATTTTGGAACTGCCGCACCCCGACTCCCCATACGGCCTCAACGGCGTCGGTGAGCCGCCCACCATCTCCTCCACCCCGGCGATCCTCAACGCCCTGCGGGACGCGACCGGACTCGAGCTGCCCCGCACCCCGATCCGCCCCGAACACATCGCAGGCCTGGTAGGAGCAGGTGCCACCGACACCTGATCGGCATCACTTACCACCGCGCCAGCGCGTCGATGACGCACCAACGACCAGGCCACGACCATGCAGGAGAAACCCTTGAGCAACAACGGAAAGATCCCAGTGACGGTCCTGACCGGATTCCTCGGCTCCGGCAAGACGACACTGGTCAACCACATCCTCACCGCCGACCACGGCCACCGCATCGCGGTGATCGAGAACGAGTTCGGCGAGATCCCGATCGACAACGCGCTCGTGTTCAACGGTCAGGAACAGATCATCGAGATGAGCAACGGCTGTTGCCTGTGCTGCACCGCCCGAACCGACCTCATCGACATCC
The DNA here is from genome assembly GCA_030854305.1 of Candidatus Dormiibacterota bacterium. GTDB lineage: Bacteria > Chloroflexota > Dormibacteria > Aeolococcales > Aeolococcaceae > Aeolococcus. The sequence goes on along the minus strand of JALYTM010000263.1, from coordinate 472 downwards.
TGCACGCCCTGCTGCAGCGACCCGAAAGACTGGATCGGGTGGTGATCGAAACCAGCGGCATGGCAGACCCTAACCCGGTCGCGCAGACCTTCTTCGTCGACGACGTAGTCACGGCCAACTACAGCCTGGACGCCATTGTGACCCTTGTCGACGCCAAACACGTCGAAGAACATCTCGCGGAAGTCGACCACAACGGCGTGGGCGCGCATACCTACGACCAGATCGCCTTCGCAGACAAGATCGTGATCAACAAGGTCGACCTTGTGGGCCCCGAAGATGTGACCCGGCTCGAGCAGCGCCTGCGCCGGATCAACGCCACCGCACCGATCACCACCTCCAGCTACGCCAACATCGACCTCCCCGCCATTGTGGGTACCGGCGCGTTCGACCTGGCCCGCACGATGGCCAGCAACCCGGACTGGCTCGACGAGAACCAACACCTCCACGACCCAGCACTGGACTCGTTCGGGAT
>JALYTM010000262.1 GCA_030854305.1 Candidatus Dormiibacterota bacterium | reverse complement strand
GCTGAGGCCGCGCCGGGGGGTCAGCGCCGACCGTTGGTCTGGTTGTGGATGTGAACCGCGCCACCCTCGGAGCCGGCGTCGTCGTTGTGAAGGGCCTGCTCGACCTGGTCGCGGGCCACGCCGGCCGCCGCGCCGGCGAGGGGAGCGACGCGCCGGAACGTGCGCTCGGCGATCTGGTACCCGTCCCGGGCGGCCTCGGCGAAGCCCGACAGCTGCTCCCGCGTCCGCGTCCCGGTCTGTGGGGCGACGCAGAGGCCGACAACCACGCCGACGACCCCGCCGTGGACGAAACCGCGTACGTAACCCATTGCCGTCGCCTCCTGTGATCCTCTGCTTCCTGGCTGTCACCCTACTCCCCAGGTGACCCTCACGTCAGCGCCGTCGACGACCATTCCCCGTCCGGTGTGATGCGCAGCCGCTCCACCGGCCGTCCGTGGACGAAGTGCTCCTCGATGATCTCGTCGACATCGTCAACGGTAAGCCGTCCGTACCAGACGCCGTCCGGGTAGACGATCACCACCGGGCCCTGGTGGTGCTGCTGGTTGCAGCCCATCCGGGTGGTGCGGACGTGGGTGATGTGACGCCGCTCGAGCTGGTCGCGGAGCCGCACCAGCACCCGCTCGCTGCCCATTCCGCCGCAGTGATGGCGGCCGACGGTGGTGCAGACGAAGACGTGGAGCGGCCGTTGCGGGAGCGCGGGCTGGCCGGCGGTGGCGGCGGGGACGGCGTCCATCACCGAGATGGTGACCGAGGAGGCTCCGGCGCCGTCGCAGCGCAACGGTGGCGCGGCCCGTCAGAGTCGGGACATGGAGATGAGCTTCGCGTTCTTCGCCGACGCGGCCACGGTCCCGGCCGACGGCAAGGTCTACGTGCTGGGCGGAGGGTTCAGCGCGCTCGCCCTGGCCCAGCTCCCGGGGATGGCCGGCTTCGCGGTGGTCGCCGGCTTCCGGTTCACCGCGGCCGACGCCGGCCGGGCCCACGTCATCGAGATGAGGTTCGTCGACAACCTCGGCAAGCTCGTGCTGCCCCCGACGTCGATGCGTTTCGAGTCGTCGGGACCCCCTCCGGATGGCGTCGGCGAGGTCAGCGTCACCACCGTGACCCGGCTCCAGCCGACGTTCGGGGAGCCCGGTGACTACGCAGCCGAGTTCTGGCACGAGGGCACGCTCCTGATGGTCGTCCGCCTCGCCGTCATGGAGCAGTCACCCGGGGGCGCGACGGGTGGCGGGCCTCCGCTCGCCTGACCTCAGCCCGACTGTGCCGCCTCGTACTGGTAGAAGCCACGTCCGCTCTTGCGCCCCAGGTACCCGGCGGCGACCATGCGCTTGAGCAGGGGTGGGGCGGCGTAGTCGCGGACCGCATACTCCTGGTAGAGCGCCTCGCAGACGAACTGCACGGTGTCGAGGCCGATGTAGTCGAGCAGCTGCAGCGGCCCCATCGGGTGACCGCAGCCGAGGCGCATGCCGTCGTCGATGTCCTCGCGGGTGGCGAAGCCGGACTCGAAGAGGCGGACGGCGCTGTTGAGGAACGGGATCAGCAGCAGGTTGACGATGAACCCGCCGCGGTCCTGGGCGACGATCACGCGCTTGCCCAGTCGGTGACCGAGGTCGCGGGTCGCCTGCAGTGTCTCGTCGCTGGTGGCGATGGTTCGCACCACCTCGAGCAGCTTCATGACCGGGGCCGGGTTGAAGAAGTGGGTGCCGATCACACGGTCGGGTCGATGGGTGGCGCGGGCGATCTCGATGATCGGCAGCGACGAGGTGTTGCTGGCGAGGATCGCGTCGGGCTGGACGATCCGGTCGAGACGGCCGAAGAGCTCGACCTTGTCGGCCAAGTGCTCGACGATCGCCTCAACCACCAGGTCACACTCGGCCAGCTCGTCCAGCGAGTCGCTGAACGTCAGCCGCGAGCTGATGTCCTCGACCTCGGCGTCGCTGAGCTTGCCGCCGTGGCGGCCGCGGTCGAGTGAGCGCTCGACGCGTCGGCGCCCGGCCTTGAGCGCGTCATCGTTGACCTCGACCACCCTGGTGACCAGCCCGGAGCGGGCACACACTTCGGCGATGCCCGACCCCATCAGCCCGGCGCCGACGATCCCGACGGTGCGGATCTCCATCCTGTGACTCCCAATTGCCGGCGTACTTCGCCTGCCTATGATGGCGGCCTGATGACTGCCCCTGATGTCGCCCTGGTGAGCGGTGACCTGCTCTTCGCCAGCAGGCTGCGGGCAACGCTGGGCGCCGACACGGTCGCCCTGGTGCCGGGTTCGGTCGTCCCCGAGGTGCGCACCATCTTCGTCGACCTCAACACCGACGTGGAACGCCGGTTGCTCCTGGTGGCGGAGCTGCGAACCCGCGGGCAGGTGCGCATCATCGGCTTCTGCCAGCACGACGACCGCGAGGTGCGGATCCGGGCGATGGAGCACGGTGCGGACCAGGTGGTGACCAACGGCTCACTGCAGCAGGCGGCGGTACGGCTGGCGGGACGCGAGCATGTCTGACGTCGCCGACCGCGTCGAGGCAGAGGTCGACCGCGTCCGCGAGGAGGTGGTCGAGGTGCGCCGCCACCTCCATCGTCATCCCGAACTGTCCCACCGCGAGCAGCGCACCGCGGAGCTGGCGGAGCGGCGGTGTGAGGAGCTGGGCTTCACCGTGCGGTCGGCTGTCGGTGGCACCACCGGCGTCATCGCCGACCTTGCCGGCTCCGCTGACGGTCCCACCCTGATGCTCCGCGCCGACATGGATGCGCTGCCGATCCGCGAACGGGGTGAGGGCCGCGTTGCCACCTCCGAGAACGACGGCGTCATGCACGCCTGCGGACACGACGGACACGTGGCCATGACGCTCGGTGCCGGTGCCGCCCTCGTCGCGTTGCGCGACTCGTGGAACGGGTCTCTGCGCCTGTGCTTTCAGCCCGCCGAGGAGATCGCCTCGGGCGCGGTGCCGATGATCGCCGACGGCGCCACCACCGGGGTGGACCACGTGCTCGGCATCCACCTCTGGTCGCAGCTCCAGGTGGGAACTGTTGCGGTCAAGGATGGCCCCATCTTCGGCAGCGCCGACGAGTTCGCGCTGACGGTTCGCGGTCGCGGCGGCCACGGCGGCATGCCCCACCTCAGCATCGACCCGGTGGTGGCGGCCGCGCAGGTGGTCCTGGCCCTGCAGGCCATCGTCAGCAGGGAGACATCCCCGTTCTCCCCGGCGGTGATCACCGTCGGTCGCATCACCGGCGGGACCGCGTTCAACGTGATCGCGGACGAGGTGCACATGCGCGGCACCGTGCGCGCGGTGGCGGCCGATGACCGCGAACGGCTGCTGCGCCGGGTGGGCGAGGTGGC
>JALYTM010000261.1 GCA_030854305.1 Candidatus Dormiibacterota bacterium | reverse complement strand
GCGTGGCTCTCTCCGCCGCGCCGATCTCGCCGACCACGCGCTCCAGCACCGCCTCGGCGGCATCGGTTAGCGAGCCCGGATCGACGCGGTCGGGAAGTGGCGGGAGGGGGGGTAGCCGGCTCACCGGGGGATCATGGCGCGTCGTGGGGCTGGGGGCGTCGGGTTGGGCCCGGGGCGGGGGCGGTACGGTACGGTTGGCGTTTCATCGGCAACGGACGGGAGGCGGCGCGGGTGTCAACGGTTCTGCACGACGCGGTTCGGTTCGAGCGCGACGGCGCGCTGGCGATCATCACCATCGAGCATCCGCCGGTCAACGCGATCAGCCGGGCGGTGGTGCTCGGCATCGGCGAAGCCCTGCAGCAGTCGGAAGCAGACGACGGCTGCCGAGTGGTCATCCTCACCGGCGCGGGGCCCAAGTTCTTCGCCGCCGGCGCCGACATCACCGAGTTCGGCAGCGATGCCGCCGCCACCGTCGCCAACGCGCAGCACTTCACGCTGGAGATGGAGAGCTCGCGACTGCCGATCATCGGCGCCATCAACGGGATCGCGTTCGGCGGCGGCTGCGAGCTGGCCATGGCGTGCGATGTCCGGATCGCGTCGGAGAACGCCCGCTTCGGTCAGCCCGAGATCAAGCTGGGCATCATCCCGGGCTGGGGTGGCACGCAGCGGCTGCCCCGGCTGATCGGCCGCAGCGCCGCGATGGAGCTGCTGCTCACCGGCGACCCCATCAACGCGGCTCGCGCGCTGCAGCTGGGGCTGGTGTCACGGGTGGTCGGGGCGGACACGCTGCTCGACGCCGCCCGTGACGTGGCTGAGCGGTTCGCAGCCCAGGCGCCGCTGGCGTTGGCGGCCACCAAGCGCGCGGTCGCCGGGGGGATGGATCGCCCCATCACAGAAGGGCTGGACGCCGAGCAGCGCGAGTTCGTAGCGTTGTTCGGGACCGAGGACGCCCGTGAGGGCATCGCCGCCTTCCTCGAGAAGCGGACGCCCACCTGGAAGGGCCGGTAGACGGCGATTGGCGCGCAGCGCCCATCAATGACACCGGCGTCAATGTCGCCATAATCCCGTGAGCTTGGCGTCGCCAACGGTGGAACTGGAGGCACGATGACAGCGATCCTCAGCCCCCTCTGCCTCGTCGCCCTGGCGGGTGGGACAGCGGTGGCGACCGGGCTGCGCTGGCGGCTGCTGATCGCGGCCATGCTGCGGTCGCGCAAGCCCGATCCCCGCTTCGACCACGTCGGACAGCGCATCAAGGCGTTCTTCATCTACGTCATCGCCCAGGGGCGGCTGCTGCGCTGGCCCTACGCGGGCATCCTCCACGCGCTCATCTTCTGGGGCTTCCTGGTGCTGCTCACGGCCATCGTGCAGGGCATCATCGAAGCTGCCTGGCTCGGCTTCCGCTTCGACATGGTGCCGATCGCCCCGGTGATCGCGGCCGCGCAGGACGTGTTCGCGGTGGGAGTGCTCACCGGCGTGCTCATGGCCCTGGTCAACCGCCTGCTGGTCAACCCCACGCGGTTCCGGGGCAGCCATCGCCGCGACGCGGTGCTGATCCTGGCGTGGATCGGCACGCTGGTCATGTGCATGCAGCTCAGCGCCGCGACGCTGATCGCCCAGGGCAACCCGCCCCAGGCGCTCGCCCACTTCCGCCCGTTCGCGAGCGCCCTCTCGCGCCTGTTCGCACCACTGGGAGCCGACAGCACCGTGCTCATCGGCCTCCACGCGCTCTTCTTCTGGGCTCATCTGGCACTCGTGTTCAGCTTCCTCGTGTACCTCGGCTACAGCAAGCACCTGCACATCGTCAGCGCCGCGCCCAACGTGTTCTTCAAGAAGGTTCGCCCCAAGGGTGAGCTGCCCGCACTCGACCTCGAGGCGGTGATGAACGCCGAGGACGAGGCCGACCAGCACTTCGGCCCGGTCACGCTCGAGCACTTCAGCTGGAAGGACATGCTCGACCTCTACACGTGCACGGAGTGCGGGCGCTGCCAGACCCACTGCCCCGCCTACAACACCGGCAAGGTGCTCTCACCGAAGACGTTGATCACCGACATGCGCGACCACCTGTACGAGAACCTCGCCGGCGGCTACGCGGCGACCACGCACGACACGCACATCGTCCAGGGCAACGATCCCGACGGCAAGCCGCTGCCGGACGCGGCGGTCATGTGGGCAACCGGCGACCACGAGGCGGGCGCGCTCCACGACCTCCCCGGTCATTTCCAGCCGTCGTGGATCGACCCCGACCACGTCGCCGCGGCGGTCGAGAAGAACGGCGGAGAGCGGCCGCTGTTCGGCGGCACCATCGCCGACGAGACGCTGTGGGCGTGCACCACGTGCGGCGCGTGCATGGACCAGTGCCCGGTGCTGATCGAGCACGTTCCCAAGATCATCGAGATGCGCCGTCACCTGGTGCTCGACGAGTCGCGCATGCCCAAGCAGGCCGAGACCGCGCTGCGCGGCATCGAGAACGTCTTCAACCCGTACGGCCTCTCACATCAGACCCGCGCCGACTGGGCCGCCGACCTCGGCGTGCAGTTCGCGGCCGACAAGCCCGACGCCGAGTACCTGTACTGGGTGGGCTGCGCGGGGTCGTTCGACGACCGGGCCAAGACCATCGCCACCGCGCTGGTCAAGATCCTCCAGGCCGGCAACGTCGACTTCGCCATCCTCGGCACCGAGGAGAAGTGCAACGGCGACCCGGCCCGGCGGATCGGCAACGAGTACCTGTTCCAGGAGCGCGCCAAGGAGAACGTGGCGGTGCTGAGCCGCTACAACGTGCGCAAGATCATCGCCTCGTGCCCGCACTGCTTCAACACCTTCGCCAACGAGTACGGCGAGTTCGGCGGTCACTACGAGGTGCTGCACCACACCCAGGTGATCGAGCAGCTGCTCAAGGACGGCCGGGTGACGCTCGACCCCGACAAGCGCCAGGAGGAGACGATCACCTACCACGACTCCTGCTACCTCGGGCGCTGGAACGACATCTTCGCCGCACCCCGCGACATCCTCGAGCAGATCCCCGGCCTCAAGGTGGTGGAAATGGCGCGCAACCGCAACGAGGGGATGTGCTGCGGGGCGGGGGGCGGCCGGATGTGGATGGAGGAGGACCAGCCGCGCGTCAACCACAAGCGGGTGGAGCAGGCAGAGGCGACGGAGGCGACCAAGGTGGCCACCGCGTGCCCGTTCTGCCTCTCGATGTTCGACGAGGGCATCGCCGGCAGGCAGATCGGCGACAAGCTCGCGGTCGACGACATCGCCGTCTACGTGGCGCGGTCGCTGGCTCAGACCTCCACCGAGCCGGCTGACCATGCGGCCACGGACCGGGGGTCCCCGGGCGACGGACCCGG
>JALYTM010000260.1 GCA_030854305.1 Candidatus Dormiibacterota bacterium | reverse complement strand
GTGCTGCTCCGCGCCCCGTTCCTGGTGGTGGTCGCCGCCGCCGTGGCCACCGCCGCGCTGCTGCGCCTGCTCCACTGACAGCGCGGCAGCGGCACGCTACCGGGAGGAGTGCAGGGCGAGACCGGGCCCACTCGTCGTCGCCATCGGTTTCTGTGCCTCATGGTCTGCCGCCACCCAGTCGTCGATGCGCTGCCAGCAGTCGAGCAGCCACTGGCGCTGGGGCTCGTCGTCGCGGGGGATGCCTGCGGCGTCGATGTACCAGAGGTGGACGCGAAAGACCTGGTCCATCGGCGCCCGGGCGAGAAGCTTGCCACCCTCCAGCCCGGCCAGCCCGCTGTGGGCGACGAGGATCACCGATGCGCCCGGTGCGGCGCGCACCGCGGTCAGCGCACCGCCCGGCTCCGGCGCGACCACGTGGTGCATGCGCACGGCGCGCTCGGCGTCACGGCGCCGCCCGCCGCGCAGCAGCCGGACCAGCCGTCGCCGGCGCCGCTCCTCGGAGAAGTTGCCGCCCTCGGGGAACAGCAGGAGCACACCGCGCCGGTCGAGCCCGGCCGCCAACGCACCAATGGCTTTTGCCCAGGCGCCTTTTCGCCGGCGCATCGGCGGCGGCACGAAGTAGCTGGGAGTGCGGCTGCCGAGCAGGTCGATGCAGGGGTCGAGCTTCAGCATCTCCTTCATCACGATCCGCGGCTCGCGGCCGTAGTCGTCGAGCAGCAGGTCGAGGAGGTAGAACGTGTCACCCGGCCCCGAGTGCCGGCTGAACATCAGCAGCGGCCTGTCGCCGGCTCGCAAGACGGCGTCGGCCACGCCGTCGTCTTCGATGCTCACCCTCACATTGAGCAGGTGCACTCCGGACCGGCATGCGCGGCGCAGGAACCACCGCATCAGCCGGTAGTGACGCCGCACCGTGCGGGGCTCATCGATGCGACCGATGCTGGTCAGCCAGATCCACGCGCAGACAGCGATCGCGACCACCTCCAGGTGCATCCAGACGATCGTGAACGCCGTCGCGCGCAGCGGACGCCACCGACCGCTGACGAAGGGCGACGCGACAACTGCGACCGCCAGGAGGAGCGGCGACAGCACGGTCGCCACGGCCGTGACCACGACGAAGAGTGGCTCGACCACGAGACGTCGCACCGTCCGGGGTGGTGGCCTCACGGCACTCGCGCGGCGAGGTACGCGGCGGTGGCGGTGTACGCGGCGTCGGCACGCTCCATCACTTGCGACACGTCGCGGTACCGGAGGCTGGCGAGCGAGTCGTAGCGCGGTGGCTCCCGGTCCCCGGTGGGCAGCACGTGCACCTCCACGTCGGGGGGCAGCGTCGCCATGTCGGCGTGGAAGCGATGTCGGCGGGCGATCTCGAACGCCACCAGCCCGACCTCGAACGGCTGGCGCGCGACACGCAGCGGGCGGTCGATGCGTCCCACGTGCATCACGTAGATGGTGGATGCGTTCAACCGCACCGCGCGGCTCACCGGGATCGAGTTGACGATGCCGCCGTCGATGAAGTGCTCCTCGCCGATGCGCATCGCCGGGAGGATGCCCGGCACGGCGGCGGAGGCGAGGACGGCGTCGACCAGCGGTCCCTCGGAGAACCAGTGCTCGGCAGCGCGCTCGACGCTGGCGGCGACGCATTCGAAGTGAACCGGGAGGTCGTCGAAGCGTGCGACGGGCAGGTGTTGCTCGAGCATCCGTCGCAGTGGGACGTTGCTGTGCAAGGCGGTGCGCGTGCGCGCCAGCGTGCCCACCCGCCGGAAAACCGAGCCGGAGAACACACCGCTGGCGGTGAGCGCACGCCACAGCTCGGTGAGGTGCTCGACCCCCGTGATGCTCGGTTCGGCCGCCACCGCGGCGCCGTTGAGCGCGCCGATCGACGTGCCCACGACCAGGTCCGGGGTGATCCCGGCCTCGAACAGCGCGCGCAACATGCCCACCTCGGCCGCCCCCAGCAGGCCGCCGCCGCCGAGGACGAATGCGGTGCCCGAACGCCGACCCGGCCGTGTGCGCATCACCCGTTCGTGCACTGCTCCGTCGACGTGGGGCTGGTGAGGGTGCTCCCATGGTCGAGCGCAGGCCTGATCTCATGAATGGTCAGCGCGTATCCCTCATTGGGGTCGGTGGTGCTGGCCGCGAAGACCAGGCCCTGGACCACGCCGCTGTTGTCGACGAACGGTCCGCCGGAGTTGCCCGGGATGATGGTCGAGGCGAGAACCTCGATGTCGCGGGAGACCAGTGTGGAGTTGTAGATGTTGTAGCCCTGCGCAGTCTCCGTCCCGCTCACTGCAGCGGGAACCACCTGCTCCGACTGCCCGCCGGGGTAGCCGATCACCGCCCCGGTGACTGACCGCGCGGGGTCGGTGGAGGCGGTTGGCAGGGGAGCCTCCCGCAGGCCGGGCACGTACAGGATGGCGACGTCGACCCTGGAGTCGAAATACACCACGGTCGCGCTGTGCCGTCCGCCGTCGTTGGTGTAGACCTGTACGTCGGTGGAGCCGGCCACGACATGCGCGTTGGTCAACAGGTGGTCGGCGGTGATCGGCCACGACGACCCTGCCTCCGCCGCACCCAACCCGCCACAGCCGGTGGCGACCACCTTTGACGTCTCGGCGGTGGCGGTGCGGATGCCGGGTGTGTCCACGCGCTGCGGGATTGGCACGGGGGCGGGCGTGAGCGGGGCCAGGGCGGCGAACGGGTTGGGGAAACGGCTGTTGCGCAGCGAGTTCTCCAACTGCGCCAGGAATCCCGGCGGGCGTGGTGCGACGTGGTCCAGGGCCTGCTCGATGGCGGAGCCGGAGATCTGGTTGTCCAGCGCCACCCACGGGCTCTGCGAGAAGGTGAGGCCGAGGTACCAGGAACCGGCCAGCACCCCGGCCACCGCGATCAGAGCACCGCCCGCCGAGTCCCACGACGCGAACCGGCTGCGGAGCGTCCGTGCACGGAAGCGGAACCCGGCGGTGGTGCCGATGCCCTGGAGCACGAGCACGATGGCCAGGAAGATGCCGCTGGTGACCAGCGGCTGCACCTCGGGACGCTTGGTGAACACGGCGGCAAGTGGCGGGGCCACCGCGGCCCCGACCAGGATGCCAACGACCAGGCCCAGCAGGGACGGCCCCACCCAGCTGATCCCGCGGCGGAAGCCGGAGGCCAGCGCGGTGAGCACCAGGACGATGATCACGAGGTCGAGGAGGTCCACGGTGGGTCAGTGTGCCGGGTGAACCCCCGGCGGGGGGCGCCATCACAAGGGCGAGCCGTGGATGTCGTCACTGTCTACCACGGGCCATTCGACGACTTCGTGGCGCGCCGGACGGCCCTGGTGCGGGAGCTGCGGTCGAGCGACCCGGAC
>JALYTM010000259.1 GCA_030854305.1 Candidatus Dormiibacterota bacterium | reverse complement strand
GTGTACGTGCTCACTCGGTCCCCGGTGCTGGTCGGCCTGCTCGGCCTGGCCCAGGCGGTCCCACTGATCACGGTCTCACTGCTCGCCGGCGGCGTCGCCGACCGTGTCGACCGCCGCCACCTGTTGCTGGTCACCCAGGCCCTGCTCGGCGGCTGCTCCGTGCTGCTCCTGGCCGGCGCCCTCAACCATTTCCCTGTCTTCTTCGTCTTCACGGTGGTGGCCGCCGCCGCCTCCGTCGCCGCGCTGGACTCCCCGACGCGGACGGCGATCATCCCCAACATCGTGTCGCCCGAGCGGCTGACCGGGGCGCTGTCGATCAACATCGCCATGTTCCAGACCACCCTGGTGGCCGGGCCCGCGTTGGGCGGCATCGTCATCGCCCACCTCGGCCTGGCCGGTGCGTACCTCGTCGACGTGGCCAGCTTCACAGCCGCGCTGCTGGCGGTGTGGCTGCTGCCGCCCCAACCCCCACAGTCGACCAGGCGCGACTCACCGCTGGTCGCGCTGCGTCGCGGGTGGCGCTTCGTTCGCCGCCAGCCCGTAATCCTCGGCGGCTTCGCCATGGACCTCAGCGCCATGGTGTTCGGGCTCCCCCGGGCCCTCTTTCCCGTGCTCGCGGCCACCACCTTCGGCATCGGCGCGCAGGGGCTCGGCCTGCTCTACGCGGCGCCCGGCGCCGGTGCGGTGGTCGCCGCCCTATGCAGCGGCCCGGTGTCTCGCTCCGCCCGGCTGGGACGCGTGGTGGTGGTCGCCATAGCGCTCTGGGCAGCGGCGATCATCGCTTTCGGCTTCGTGACCGCCTTGTGGGTCGGGCTGATCCTGCTCGCGGTTGCCGGCGGCGCCGACGCGCTGAGCGCAGTGTGCCGCACCACCATCATGCAGACGCTGACGCCTGACGAGCTGCGCGGACGCCTGACGGCCGTCTACTTCATGGTGGTGGTCGGCGGCCCCTTCATCGGAGACCTCGAGGCCGGCGTCGTCGCCGGGGTCACGTCGCCGCGCCTCTCGGTGGTGTCGGGAGGGATAATGTGCCTGGTGGGACTGCTGGTCGCCGCCGTCCTCTTCCCCGAGGTCTGGCGGTACCGCAGCGATCCCACCGCCGCCGTGCCGACGCTCAGCGACGACGCCGCCACCGCCCCGACTGTGTAAGGTCGCTGTCCGCAGACTTTGGATGGAGTTGCATGTGATCAGCGAGACGGCCCCTCGCCTCGGCGAACACCCCGCCCTCGGCGCCGTCCCGGCGACCATGCGCGCGCAGGTCATCCGGCCGGAGCGCTACGGTGATCCTCGGCACGCCTTCGCCGTCGAGGAGATCCCCACCCCCGCGCCCGGCCCCGGCGAGGCACTGGTGTACGTCATGGCCGCCGGGGTCAACTACAACAATGTGTGGGCCGCTCTCGGCCGGCCCGTTGACGTTATCGCGGCCAGACGCAAGGGCGGCGACCCCGAGAACTTCCACGTCGGCGGCAGCGATGCGTCCGGCGTCGTCTGGGCCGTCGGCGCCGGCGTCGAGAACGTCCGCGTCGGAGACGAGGTGGTGGCCCACTGCGGGCAATGGGACGACGACGACCCGTTCATCCTCGCCGGGGGCGACCCGATGGCGGCGCCGTCGGCGCGGATCTGGGGATACGAGACCAACTGGGGCAGCTTCGCGCAGTTCACCCTGGTCCAGTCCCACCAGCTGCTGCCCAAGCCGCCGAGTCTCAGCTGGGCGGCGGCGGCGGCGTACATGCTGGTCGGAGCCACCGCCTACCGGATGCTGTGCGGCTGGACGCCACACACCGTGCGCGAGAACGACGTGGTCTTGGTGTGGGGCGGCAGTGGCGGGCTCGGCTCGCAGGCGATCCAGATCGTCGCCGCGCACGGCGGCATCCCGGTGGCCGTGGCGTCGGACCCGGGGCGTGGTGAGTTCTGCGTGTCGCTGGGCGCCAAGGGCTACATCGACCGCAGCCGCTTCGACCACTGGGGCCTCCCTCCCGACTGGCGGAACGGGGAGGCATACGGTGAGTGGGCGGCCGGCGCACGAGCCTTCGGCAAGGCGATCTGGGAAGTCCTCGGCGAGAAGCGCAACCCGCGAATCGTGTTCGAGCACCCCGGCGAAGCCACCATCCCCACCTCGATGTTCGTCTGCGACAACGCCGGGATGGTGGTCATCTGCGCGGGCACCACCGGCTACCACGCCGCGGTCGACCTCCGCTACCTCTGGATGCGCAGCAAGAGGCTCCAGGGCTCGCACTTCGCCAACGACGAGGACGCGGCCGCGATCAACCGGTTGATCACCGACGGCAGGGTCGATCCCTGCCTTCGCCGCACCTTCGCCTTCGAGGACGTCGGTACCGCCCATCAGCTGATGTTCGAGAACACTCACCCCGTCGGCAACATGGCGATCCTGGTCGGCGCCCGCGACCCGGATCAGACCTCGTTCACGGTGTAGGGGCAGCCGCTTCTCCAACGGGTTCACCCGCCAGCGCCGCGCGGACACGGATCACCGTTTCCTCGGGGGTCAGCGTGGCCAGCTCGAGCCGGCGTCCTCCCAGCAGCCAGTCGACCTCAGCGGGCCTCAGCCGGTGCCCGAGGTCGCGGGGCAGGCGTGCCGGGGCGCCTTCCAGCACCTGCATCCGCCTGCCCATGACCTCGCCCGGGTTGATTCCCGCATCCACCACCGACAGCCCCCGTTCGCGCGCCTCGGCGACCAGCGCGCACCCGGTCGGAGCGGCGTCGTGCACCACCACGATCGCCGTGCCGGGGGGCAGGTCATTGATCGCCTCGCCCTCGATCACCGTTACCGGCTCGCCGAGCCGCGCAGCGTTGGCGAGCAGCATCAGCGCCGTCTCCGGGCGATCGCAGCCCACCAGCGCGCCGGCCTCGGTGGCGGCCGGCGGGGCGCCCGCGTCAGCAACCAGCCCGTCGTAGGACCGGCCGTCGAGATGGTCGGTGCGAAAGCTGTCGAACGAGGTCGCCAGCAGACGGGTGTCCGGCGGCGGTCGCCGCTCGGAGAGGTGAGTCACGACGCCCACGACCAGCAGCAGCAGGCCGAGCGCCGCGAGGATCGCCAGCACGGTCCGCTGCCCGGTGATGGCACCGATGAGGATCAGCAGGACCCCCAGACTGAGCAGGCCGGGAGCCACCTTTGTGCGCGGCACCTCGACCTCGCGGCACACCGCGTAGTACAGCTGCCGCCCGGTGAACCGCCAGCCGCCGTCGGCCAGGGTCGCCGCCACGGAGCGCACGCGTTCGGGGGTGATCTCCAGCGCCACAGCCGGCGAGTCTGGCAGGCGCGGTCGGTGCCGGCGGCGTGGATGGGAAGCCGACGTATGCTCAAGCCGTGATCCACCAGCCCGCGACCACGC
>JALYTM010000258.1 GCA_030854305.1 Candidatus Dormiibacterota bacterium | reverse complement strand
GTGCAGCACAGCAGAAAAAGCAGCAGGAGCAGCTGCAGGCGTCAGCTCAGGCTCTCCCGCAGAGCAAGCGGTGGGAAGCGGTGGAGGCCGTCCGGGCGCAGCTTGCACCGACGGAGTCCGTTGACCGCGACCACATCGAAGCCGAGCGGGCCGACCGCCGGTCGCAGTTCTGGGCGCAGACGAAGGAAGCCGCCAAGGCGAAGGCCCGTCAGGACCGCGAGGCGCCGGCGCCGCTGCCTGCAAGCGGCTCACACGCCGCCGGTGAGCACGAGATCCCCTTGCGCGCCGAAGACGTCGATCATCGCGAGAGCGCGGCCCAGGCAGTGCTGGGAGCCGAGCGTGCGCATCGTCGCGACGACTGGTACGCCAGCCACCAGCGATAGCCGCTGAATGACAATTGCCCGACACGACGTGATGTCGTGTCGGGCAATTGCCGTGTGGGGTGAGTGACGGGACTTGAACCCGCGGCCCCCTGGACCACAACCAGGTGCTCTACCTGCTGAGCTACACCCACCAAGCGCCACACGATGGTGCTGCAGTCGTGCCGACGGTCGGGCGGCGACCATGCTACCCGAGCAGTACAGGTCCCGGAGACCACGTCGGGTATGCGTGACAATGCTCCTCATGTATGTGGGGAAGGAGCGGCGGAACCGCTTCGTCGCGCTCGCGCTGGCCGTGGTGTTGGTGGCCGGTGTCGTCCTTGCGCTGCTCGCCACAGTAGCCAGCGCTGCTTCGGCGGACGCGCGCCCCGCCACCCTGCCCCTCCACGCAACACTGACGTCGATCGTCCCGGCGGCTGGTGCCCAGCTGGACCGCGCACCGACCCAGATCGTGGTCACGTTCGACGAGGCAGTCAGCCCGGACTTCGCGCAGGTCGTCCTCGACCGCGACGGTCGACCCGTCGAGGTGGGGATGCCACGGGTTCGCGCCAACGAGGTCACGGTGGCCGTCACGGGCGACGCTGGCCCGGGCGCATACCGAATCGCCTTCAAGGTCACGAGCGACGACGGACATCCGGTGACGGGTGAGTCGCGGTTCCAGGTGGGCGCTCCCGGTGCGACGGGCACGGCAGGCGTGCCGCGGCCGCAGGTGACGCCGACATACAAGACCCCGCAGATGCAGGCCACGACGTTCGGTCACCCCGACCATGCACCAGGGCTGATAGTGGCCGGCGTCCTGCTGGTCGGCGGCATTGCGCTGATGATCTACGAGCATCGGCGGCGCGCAGCTCGTGAGGACCAACCGATTTCCTGACCTCCGGCCCGCTGTAGTAGCCTCGACCCTCGCTGCGCCGCTAGCTCAATGGCAGAGCAAGTGACTCTTAATCACTGGGTTCGGGGTTCGAATCCCTGGCGGCGCACCAACCACGCACGGACGTTTACCTTGGTCCTCTCAGGCACTTTGCAGGGAGGCCCAGTCGTTCCACGACCGACCCGCCCACCAACGGCGCCGCCCCCCAGCCACGGATGGAAGACTGACCAGGTGGCAGCACGCAAAGCGGGAAGCAAGCCCGGGGCCAAGGCTGCCAAGGTCACACCCGCAACGGTCGTCGCGACCGGCGTCGGCAAGTCCATCGACGGGAACGTGCTGCTCCGCCCCATCGACCTGTCGGTTCCCGAGGGCCGGTGTGTGGTCCTTCGCGGCGAGAACGGGAGCGGCAAGACGACGCTGCTCAAGATCCTCGCGGGAACCCTCGAACCCAGCAAGGGCACCGCCACTGTGGACGGTGCGACCGCGGACGAGCGCGACCCTGCCGTCCGCCGCACCGTCGCCGCGTTGATCGGCTCGCCCACCGCATACCGGGACCTCACGCTCGTCGACCACCTCGTGCTGATCGAGGCGACCTGGGGTCGTGGCGAGTACGCCAACGAGCGCGCCGAGGCGCTGCTCGAGACACTGGAGATCGGGCATCTGTTCGACCGTTTCCCACACGAGCTGTCCTCGGGGCAGCAACAGCTCTTCCACCTGTCCATGGTGCTGAGCCGGCCATCGCGCGTCATGCTCCTCGATGAGCCGGAGCAACGACTGGACACCCACAAGCGCGCGCTGCTGGCCGACCTGCTCGTCGAACGCAAGCAGTCCGGGACGGCCGTTGTCGTTGCGTGCCACGACCCCGAGCTGACCGAGCGGATCGCCGACCGCGTCGTGCAGATCATCCCCGGATGAGCGACGCCGACGACCTACGCGGCGCAACGGAGTTCCTGGCCGGGGACGTCGAGCGCGACAACAACGCGGTGTATGCCGTCTACGTCGCCGTGATCGCCGCCGGAGCCTACGGCGTCCCTGCGGCCCAAGCCTTCTTCCGGGTGCTCGACCCGACCTGGATGGCCGCGCATCTCTCGGGCCCGAGCGCCGTCGCAGTGGCGGTTGCGGCGCTCGCCGTCGCCACGGCTTTCGCGTACCGACTCGGGGGGATCCGGGGTCCCGTCGTCCCGGACCTGCCCTACCTCGACACCGTTGCCATGAGCCCACTCGACCGCGCGCTGGTGCTTCGCCCGTGGTGGCGGCTCAGCGTGTTCGGCTGCCTCGTGGGTGGGTTCCTCATCGGTCTCGTCATCTCGGCCGGACTGGCGATCGCCGCGGTGGCGAGCCCCGTGGTCCTCGTCCCCGGAGTCCTGGTGGGGACAGTGGCCGGCCTGCTGGTCGCAGCAAGCTGGCTGCACGGCCAGGTGCGCACCTGGCCGACGGGTGACCGCGGAGCGAGAGTCTTTCTGCGGCAACGCAAATCGTTGCGAGCGCTGCACCTGACCTCACTGCGGACCCAGTCGGCGCGCTCGGTGACCATCGGAGGCGCGGTGCTCGTCGGCGACCTGCGCGCCGCCCGGCTCGACGTCGGCCCCCCGTCGGCACGTGGCCGGCGCATCCGGTTGCGACCGCACGGCGCGATCTCCACGATGGTCCTGCGCGACTGGTTGGGGTGGCGACGGTCACCGGGCTCCGCCCTGACCGGTCTCGTGCTCACCGCCGGCGCGGCATACGGGCTGGTGCGTTCGGCCGAACCCGGTACCCCTAGCGTCATCGCGCTCGGCAGCTTGGTGCTCGGGTATCTCGGGGTGAGCACCTGGTCCGAGGGTTTGCGCCTGCAGGGCGACAACGCCGGCACCCCACCGCTGATCGGGCTGGCGCCGATGCGCGAGACCCTGGCCCACCTCGCGCTGCCCGGTGTCGGATACCTGCTCACCGTGCTGGTGATGGGTGGCGTATCGCTTGCGGCCGGTCACGCCAGCGCGCTGGGGCTGATCTGGGCGGTCCTGCTGCTCGGCATCCTGCTCGCCGCCCAGGTGATGGCGGCGTTCCGGGGCCTTCCGCCCGTCGGCTTGTTCAGCCCCACGACCGGCGTCCCTGTCACGATCTTGTGGTACTCGG
>JALYTM010000257.1 GCA_030854305.1 Candidatus Dormiibacterota bacterium | reverse complement strand
AGCGCCGACAGCTCGCGCCGCACACGCCCCGGCTCGCAGTCCGCGTCG
Organism: Candidatus Dormiibacterota bacterium; assembly: GCA_030854305.1. Taxonomy (GTDB): domain Bacteria; phylum Chloroflexota; class Dormibacteria; order Aeolococcales; family Aeolococcaceae; genus Aeolococcus. Next base: position 3,320 of record JALYTM010000257.1, on the reverse strand, counting down.
GCGACGACCCGGGCTGCGCCGGCGGCCGCATAGGGCTCGGCGTTGAACCGCTGGTGGCCGCCGGCGTGGGGGTACGGGACCAGGATCATGGGGCGGCCGAAGGCGGTGCACTCGGCCAGGGAGGAGCCGCCGGCGCGCATCAGGACCAGGTCGGCGCGGTTGAGCGCCGCCCCGACATCGTCGATGAACGCGGTCACCTCGTACCTGGCCTGCAGGGCCGGGGCCAGCCGCCGCCGCGCCCCCTCCATCTCGGCGATGTCGCGGGCGCCGGTCTGGTGCACCACGGTGAGGTCCGGGTGGGCGTCGAGCAGGTCGGCAACGCAGCCGGCCACCGCGCGGTTGATGCGGCGCGCACCCTGCGACCCGCCCATGACCAGCAGCGAGCGGGGCCGGTCTGCCAGCGGTCGAGGCAGCTGGGCGAGCACCTCCTCACGGATGGGGTTGCCGGTCTGCACCACTCGGACCCCCTTGAGGTGCGACGCGGTCTCGGCAAAGGCGGTGGCGACCACCCGCGCGCGCCGGGCGAGAAACCGGGTGGCACGACCGGGCAGGGCGTTCTGCTCGAGCAGCACCACCGGCACCCGCAGCAGCGACGCCGCCACCACTACCGGCACGCTGACGTAGCCCGCGCCGCCCACGACCACGTCGGCGCCGAAGTCGGCGATCAGCCGCCGCGACGCCAGCACCGCCGCCGGTGAGCGAGCGGCGAAACGGAAGACACTGCGCGCGTTGCTGATGTCGAGGCCACTGATGTGCAACGTGCGCAGGGTGAAGCCGGCCCGGCCCACCAGGTTCTCGGCGACGCCACCGCGACGTCCGACGATGAGCACGTCGCCGCCGGGGTCAGTCCGGCGCAGCTCCTGCGCCACGGCGAGCACCGGGGTCAGATGACCACCCGTCCCGCCGCCGGCGATCAACGTGCGCACGGATCGGAACTCCCTGTCTGCGTCCCTGCGCCGACACGTTGCAGAGAATGCCGACGCCGATGAGCGTGAACAGGAGCGACGTGCCGCCGTAGCTGATGAACGGCAGGGGAATGCCGGTGGTGGGGATCACGCCGGTCACGGCCCCGATGTTCACGAAGGCCTGCAGTCCGATCCACGCGGTGATTCCTCCAGCGAGAAGCGCACCGTACGCATCGGGTGCGCGCAGCGAGGCGCGAACGCCGCGCCACAGCAGCAGTGTGAACGCCAGCACCACCGAGAGGGTTCCGACCAGTCCCAGCTCCTCGCCGATGATGGCAAAGATGAAGTCGGTGTGAGCCTCCGGCAGCCATTGGTACTTCTCGACCGAGTTGCCGAGACCGACGCCCCCCAGCCCCCCGGTGCCGAGCGCGTACAAGGCCTGGCAGCCCTGGAACCCGGTCGTCAGCGGGTTGGAGCACGGGTGGGAGAACGTGCTGAGGCGGCTGGACCGATAGGCCACAAGGGTCACCAGCAGGATGCCGGCGATCACCGCCGCACCCACGACCAGGATCAGGTGCCGCTTGCGCGCCCCACCGAGGGCGAGGAGGACCAGCGCGCTGCCGGCGATGATGATGCTGCTGCCGAGGTCGCGTTCCAGCAGCACCAGCCCCAGGAGCAGCACCACCAGCAGCATGAAGTCGCGCACCCCGCTGAACGTTCGCACCGCCGGGGCGCGATCGACCAGCCACTTCGAGAAGAAGAGGATCGCCACCACGATCGCCACCGCCGAGGGTTGAACGGACAGCGGCCCGACGGTGAACCACCGTTGCGCACCATTGGCCTGGCTGCCGACGTGGGGCAGCAGCACCAGCACCAGCGCCGCCAGCAAACACAGCGCGAGCACCGGCGTCACCCGCAGCAGACGGTGGTAGTCGGTGCGGGCGAAGATCACCAGCCCGACGATCCCGAGGATCATGCCGACCAGCTGCCGCTCGAAGAAGTAGTTGGCGTTGTCGAACCAGAGGTACCCCAGTGCCTCGCTGGCGCTGTAGACCATCACCAGTCCGAACGCGCAGAGCGCCGCGATGTCGGTGAGCAGCCATCCGTCCACCCCGCCCAGGCTGAGTGTGCGGGCGTCTGTCAGCCTGGTGCGGACACGGAGGGCGGGAACGGCCAGGGGGCGTGCTCGCGTCGCCATCAGGACTCCTTGGACGTGGACATGGACAGCTCTGAGCGGACCACGGCAGCGAACACTTCGCCGCGCTGCTCGAAGTTGGTGAACTGGTCGAAGCTGGAGTACCCGGGTGCGAGAAGGACGACGTCGCCGGCTCGCGACGCCGCCACCGCGGCGCGCACCGCGGCGGCCAGCCCATCGACCCGTAGGCGCTGTGCCATGCCGCGCCGGTCCAGTGCCGCGTCGAGCTCGGCCGCGGTGTCCCCGTTGAGGATGGCCAGGCGAGCATGTCGCGCCACCGCGTCTGCCAGGCCCCCGGCGTCGACGCCCTTGTGGTGGCCGCCGCCGATCCAGATGATGCTGCGCTCACCGAACGACTGCAGTGCACGCACGGCGGCGTCAACGTTGGTGGCCTTGCTGTCGTTGACGAAAAGGACGCCCCCGACGTCGGCAACCGCTTCCAGCCGGTGCGGCACCGGGTGGAAATCGCGAACCGCGGCCGCAATGTCGGCGACGTCCACGCCGGCCGCGTGGCCGATGGTGGCGGCGGCAAGGACGTTGAGAACGTTGTGAGACCCGAACAGCGGGATGTCGGCGACGGGGAGCACAGGGTGGCTGACTCCGCCGGCCACGACCACCACGTCCTCCCCGACCACGGTGGCGCCGTCGTTGCCGTCGAGCGCCGTCCCGAAGAATCGCCCGGTCGCCGGCGTTGACGCCGCCATCATGCGTGTGAGCGGGTCGTCCCAGCCCAGCACAGCGACACCGGATGCGTGTTCGGCAACGCTCTGTTTGGTGGCCAAATAGGCCTCGAAGCTGCCGTGTCGATCGAGGTGGTCGGGGCTGACGTTGAGCACGGCCCCGATCTCGCACCGCGGCTCGGCGACGGTTTCGAGCTGGAAGGACGACAGTTCGAGCACCACCCAGTCGCCGACGTCCACCTCGTTGAGGCGGTCGAGCATGGGCAACCCGATGTTGCCACCGAGGTGCACGCGGCGACCGTCGTGGCCGATCACCGCGGCGCTGAGACTGGTGGTGGTGGTCTTGCCGTTGGTGCCGGTGATGCCGACGATGCGCCCGCGGCAGCGCTCGAAGACCAGGTCGATCTCGCTGCGAACCGGGATGCCGAGCTGGCGCGCGCGCTGCAGCACCGGTGAGTCCCAAGGCACACCCGGCGAGGGGCACACCCGGGCGGCGCCGCGGACCACGTCGGGGTCGTATCCGCCCAGCTGCACGCGCAC
>JALYTM010000256.1:2393-3373 GCA_030854305.1 Candidatus Dormiibacterota bacterium | reverse complement strand
GGTCTGAGGTCCCCAGCGGCACATGTCGCACGGCCCTACGCGCTCCTCAGGAGGCGGCTGCGTCTGACGCCGGCGGCCGGCGGTCGCTCCTCGGCGTCGCACGCTTGTAGGCGGCTGCCAGGGTGAACACGGCGGCGTCGTCGAAGCGCCGCCCCCTGACTTGGAGCCCCACTGGCAGTCCGTCGTCACCGAAGCCCATCCGGACCGAGATGGCCGGCTGTCCGGTCAGGTTGGCCGGGAGGACCAGGCTGCACCAGTCGTCGAAGAACGGGTCGACCGGCTGACCGTCGATCACCGTCGGGGAGAGGATGTCGACGTCGAACGCGGTGAGCTGCATGCACGGCGAGACCAGCAGGTCGTACTTGGTGAAGAACTCCGACCATTCGCGGGTGTACGCCGCGCGTGCGTGCAGGGCGTCGACGTACTCCCAACCTGCGAGGTCGCGGCCCGCCCGGATCAGGTCGGCGGTCCCAGGGCTCATGAGCGCCTCCCATCGCTCCAGCAGCGGACCCTCCGATGCGTACCCCTCACACGTGGCGAGCAGGTTCCACAACGCCATCGGGTTGGGCGTCGAAGGGTGCGCCTCGACGAGCCTGCAGCCGAGCGCCTCAAGGGTCCGCACCGCGTCGCTGAACGCGGCACGCACGTCGCGGTCGACGGGCGCGAAGCCCATGTCCTCGGACCACGCCACCCGCAGGCCGGTGAGGTCGCGCTCCTCCGTCGCTGCGGCCACGTAGTTCTGGGGCGGCACCGGATAGGTCATGTCATCGGCGTTCGCGGGCCCGGCCATGACCACCAGCGCGAGGGCGGCGTCGCGCACCGATCGCGTGAGTGTGGGCCGTCCACCGACAGCGTCTTCCAGCCCTTGAAGCCGGGCTCCTTGGGAACCAGGCCGAACGTGGGCTTGTGGCCGACAACGCCACAGAAGGAGGCAGGAATCCGGACCGAGCGGCCACCGACGCACCGGCCCCGCCGCTCGA
>JALYTM010000256.1:0-2383 GCA_030854305.1 Candidatus Dormiibacterota bacterium | reverse complement strand
ATCCTCCCGGTGTTCGCTGCAAATTCCACGGGTTGCGGGTGGTGCCGAACACCAGGTTGTCGGTCGTCCCCCGGTAGCAGAACTCGGGGTTGTTGGTCTTGCCAACGTGGGCCGCGGGCACGTTCTCGATGCGCGGCAGCCGGGCGAAGGTAGGGGGGACCGGTACCGCGGAACGACGCGGCCGTCGACCGGCCCCACGAAGTCGCGATCCGCTGTCACGGTCCCTCGTCGTGCCCGGAGTCAGTTCCCGAGCGCCGCCCGCGCCGTGGGCGCCGGGACCATAGATCGCGGCGGAGCGCATGTGTGGCCACAGTGTCGGAAGCCCGGGATGCCACTACACTCGGGCGACCGATGCCCACCAACGCAAGCCCCGGAGGGGACCGAGCGCCATCGGATGTCGAGCGGATGTGGTCCTGGGCGGGGATCCGCCGGGGTACGCCGCTCCGGGCGTGCATCGACCTGCTCCAGTACGGAGTGGCGATCGTGTTGCTGGTGCTGGCGGGCGTGGTGCTGGTGCGAAGCTTCGTCGACTTCCTGTCGGCACCCAAGGGCTACCCGGAAACACTGGTCAGCGCGGTCGACGGGGTGCTGGTGGTCATCATCCTCGTGGACATCCTGCGGACGGTCCTGACCCACCTCGAAGGCTGGAGCTTCCCGTTCCGTCCCTTCCTGGTGATCGGCATCATCGCCGCGGTTCGGGACATCCTTGCCGTCTCCACGAGGCTGACACTGGGCGCCGCGGGAGCAAGCCAAGGGTCGGTTCCACAATCGCTGGAGCAGCTCGGCACCAGCGCCGGCGTGGTGCTGGTCCTGGCGCTGGCACTCTTCCTCACCCGTGACCAGAACGTCAGCAGCGACAGCGAGCCGGGCGGCTGACGCGGAGGGTCCGCCGAGCCCCGGGCTCACCACGCCGAGTGTGCCGGTGCCCACCCAGCACAGTCACAGCCAACCCTTCCCGAACCCTGACCCCCACATTGCCGTCCCCTTACCCGGCGCCGATAGCCTCGGGGCATGAGTACTTCCACCCTCGTCCTGAACTTCGTTGGCTGGTTTGTCCTGACCGTCGTGGTCTCCGCCGTCGCCGTCGGTGTGCCGTGGTTCCTCGACCGTCCCACCCGGGCAGCCTCGCACCGGCCGCTGGCCCGAACCGAGAATGCCCCGGCACACCGGCCGGCGCATCCACAGCCCGTCGCAACCACGGGTCGCGACCGTCAGGCCGCCTGAGGCCGGCTCCCTCGCCCCCTCGACAGCGCCCGACCGGGAACCTCTTCCGGTCGGGCGCATTGCCGTGCACATGGCGTGCGACCGCCACGCGCACACTCATGCAAGAGTCGTTGAATGACCGGCCGCGCACGGATACTGATCGCCGACGATGAGCCCTCGATCCGTGAGGTGCTCGCGTTGTACCTCGGCCGCGCGGAGTTCGACGTCGTCGAGGTCGGGGACGGCCCCCGGGCGCTCGGGGTGCTGCTCGCCGGCGATGCCGATTTGGCGCTCATCGACGTGATGCTGCCCGGGATGGATGGGTTCGAGGTGGTGCGCCGCGCTCGTACGCAGTCGTTGATCCCGATGCTGTTCCTCACCGCGAAGGCCGACGAGCTCCACCGGGTGGCCGGATTGGAGCTGGGCGCCGACGACTACATCGTGAAGCCGTTCTTCGCCCAGGAGGTGGTGTCGCGGGTCCGCGCGCAGCTGCGCAGGGCAGGCGGTTTCAACGATTCCTCGCCGGCGCTGCGCAGCGGTGCACTGGAACTGCGGGTGTCGGAACGGCGCTGCCTGGTGGGCGACGACGAGGTCGAGCTGACGCGACGGGAGTTCGACCTCCTGGCGCTGCTCATGGACCGTCCCGGCCAGGTGTTCACGCGGGAGCAGCTGCTCGAGAACGTGTGGGGCTCTCCCTTCTTCACGGCCAAGACCGTCGACGTGCACGTCGCGTCGTTGCGCCGGAAGCTGGGCGACGCTCTCGCCATCAGTGCCATGCGCGGGGTGGGCTACCGGCTCGATCCACGGTGATGGGCCGCTTTCAGTCGATGCGATCGCGGCTGCTGCTGGCGATGGTCCTGCCGGCACTGGTGGCGATCGTTGTGGGGTTCGTGCTGTACACGCACGTGGAGCAGATGGACGAGCACGCCCTCGACCAGAAGGGCGCCCAGGCCGTGGCCGACGGGCTGGCGCACCAGTTCGCAATCCGTTCTGCGCTTCCCGACCGGGGCACTCTCCAGACCGCCCTCCCCAACGATGAGGTGCTGATCAGCCGCAACGGACAAACCGTCCTGTCCACGCACCTTGCCGACATCGCGCAGCGCAGGCTCGAGCTGACTGCGGTGAGCGGGTCCTTTGGAGGTGCGGTCACGATCCGCGACTACACCGCGGTGGGTGACAC
>JALYTM010000255.1 GCA_030854305.1 Candidatus Dormiibacterota bacterium | reverse complement strand
CGACGGGGGGACGCGCCGCCAGGCGTGGCCGGCGAAGCTCCAGGCCAGTTGGGCGTCGGTCAGTGACAGCTGGAGGATCTCGTCGAGCCGCACCCGCTGGGACGCGCCCGCGACCGGGACCGCGGCTTCCACGCGGCGGTCGAGGTTGCGCGGCATCATGTCCGCCGAGCTGATGAAGTACTCGGCGGAAGGACCAGAGCCGAACCGGTAGATCCGCGAGTGCTCGAGGTATCTCCCCACCAGCGAGCGGACGGTCAGACGCTCCGGTGCAGCCGACGCGGCTGGGTTCAACGTGCACATCCCGCGCACGATGAGCTCGACGTCGGCCCCATTCTCCGCGGCCTCGTACAGCGCGTCGATGATGTCCGGGTCGATCAGGCTGTTGAGCTTCAAAGTGATCCGGCCGCCCTCACGTGACTCGCGGCGGATGAAGTCGGTGACAACGCCGCGGAGACGCTGCGGTGCCACCACGATGCGACGGTACTGCACGTCGCGGCTGTACCCGGAGAGGGCGTTGAACAGCTCGCTGAAGTCGGAGCAGATGTCGCTGTCGGCGGTCAGCAGTGCCACATCCTCGTAGATGCGCGCCGTGTCGGGGTTGTAGTTGCCGGTGGAGACGTGGCAGTAGCGGTTGATGTGGCCGCCCTCACTGCGCACGGCGAGCGACACCTTGGCGTGCGTCTTCAGGCCGACGATCCCGTAGATGACGTGCACCCCCGCCTTCTCGAGCTCTTCCGCCCAGCTGATATTGGCCTGCTCATCGAAGCGTGCGGTCAGCTCGACCAGCGCCACCACCTGCTTGCCGGCGTCGGCCGCGCGGATCAGGGCGCGAATGATCGGGCTGTTCTTGCCCGACGTGCGGTAGAGCGTCTGCTTGATGGCGAGGACGCCGGGGTCCGAGGCCGCCTGCTCGATGAACGCGACCGCTGACGCGTCGAAGTCCTCGTAGGGGTGGTGGACGAGCACGTCGCCGGCGCGCACGGCCTCGAAGATGTCGTGGGCGCCGTCGTGCGGCAGCAGCGGCGGCGGCACGGTGGGGAACCACGCCGTGTACTTCAGCTCGGGGCGGTCCAGCGCGGTGAGCTGGAAGAGCGCGCCGAGGTCGAGCGGCGCATGCACGACCTGGATGTCGCGCTCGTCCATGTCCAGCTCGCGCACCAGCAGGTCGCGCACTTCGTCCGACATGCGCTCGTCGATCTCCAGTCGCACCACCAGCGGCGACAGGCGGCGCCGCTTGAGGACGTCGCGGACCGCCTCCAGCAGGTCGTCCTCGTCGTCGTCCAGCTGGAAGTCGGCGCCACGGGTCAGGCGGAACGGGTGGTGCGTGATGATGTCCATGCCCGGGAACAGCGCGTCGAGGTGGGCGCTGATCACCTGCTCGAGGCCGACGAAGCGGTCGCCACCCGGGAGCGTGGCGAAACGCGGGAGTGCGGGCGGCACCTTGACTCGCGCCACGTGCTGATCACCGGTGACCGGGTCGCCCACCACCACCGCCAGGTTGAGCGACATCGACGAGATGTAGGGAAACGGGTGAGCCGGGTCGACGGCGAGCGGGGTGAGCACCGGAAACAGGTCGAGTGCGAAGTAGCTGTCGAGGTGGGCGCGGTCGGTGTGCCCGAGCTCGTGGTAGTCGGAGATGTGGATGCCGGCGGCCGTGAGCGCGGGGGCCACCGACTCGGTGAACGCGGCATCCTGGTACTGCGCGAACGCGGCGGTGCGCTCGCGGAACAGCTCGCGCTGCGCGGTCGGCGTCAGCCCGTCGGGAGAACGGTCGGACAGGCCGGTCTCGACGTTCTGCGCCAGCACCGCGCCGCGCACCTGGAAGAAGTCGTCGAGGTTGCGGGCGGAGATGGCCAGGAAACGAGCGCGTTCGAGCACCGGGACCGAAGGGTCCACGGCAAGGGCCAGCACACGGCGGTTGAAGTCCAGCCAGGCCGCGTCACGGTTGAGGAAACGTGGCTCGGCCTCGTCATCGCGAGCGCCGATGTCACTGTCGCCCCACGGCACCTGGCTCGGGCTGGGACGGACTGCCATCGCCGCATATTGTGCACCCGACTGGTGCGAGGGCCCCGCGAGTCGCCTGCCCATAATGTCTCGATGTGAGCCAGGCACCCCGCGCAGTGGTCGACATCGGCTCGAACTCGGCGCGGCTCCTGGTGGTCCGGCCCACCGACCTCGGACACCTGGACGTGCTCGCTGACGCGCGGGTGGCCCTCCGCCTGGTTCGCGACCTCGACTCGGGGGGACGGCTCAGCCGGGCGGCCCTGCAGCGCACCGTCGAGACGCTCCAGGCGTTCACCACAATCGCCCGGCGGCACGGCGCCCGCGGCCTCAGCGTGGTGGCCACCAGCGCGATTCGCGACGCCACCAACCGCGACACCTTCCTCGCCGACGCGCAGCGACGGAGCGGCGTCGCCATCACCGTTCTGAACGGTGAGGAAGAGGCACGGCTGGCGCTGGTCGGCGCGGTCTCGGCCCTCCCCGTCGACAGCGGTGCCGTTGTCGACCTCGGTGGGGGCAGCATGGAGCTGGCCGCGTTCAGCAAGCGCCGCTTCCGGGCCGGGGTCACGCTGCCCCTGGGCGCACTCCGCATGGGTGACCGCTTCCTGCACCACGACCCACCTCGACCCGACGAGGTCGACGCACTCCGCGACCACGTGCGCGCCGAGCTGGCCGGCGTGGATGTCACCGATGTCGCCGCGCCCGCCAGCCTGGTGGGGACGGGGGGTACGATTCGCGCCCTCGCCAAGGCCACGCGTGGCGGCAGCCCGGCGGTGAGCCGCCTGCATGGGTACGAGCTGCGCCGGCGGGACGTCGACGTGCTGGTCGATCGACTCGTCAAGCTGCCGGCGGCCCGACGGTCGTCAGTGCCCGGCATCAGCGCCACCCGCGCGGAGTCGGTACTGGGTGGTGCCCTGGTGGTGCAGACCCTGCTCGACGTGGCCGGGGTCGACGTCATCCTGGTGTCCGGGTACGGGGTGCGCCAGGGCGTCATCCTCGACCAACTGGGCAACCCGGGCGTGCGACCCCGCCACGTGCGCGATGCCAGCGTGGGCGCAATCCTGGCGAGGTTGCGCGGTGGCCGCGCCGGTTCGCAGCGACGGCGGCTGCTGGTGGCAGGGCTGGCCCCCGTGCTCGCCCCCACGCTGGATCCCGCGACCCTCGACATGACCGGCCACGCCGCCCGCCTGGTGGATGCGGGCGCACACCTCGACCACTACGGGCGCTGGTCGGAAACCGCCAACCTCGTCACCACCGCCGACCTCGACGGTTTCACCCATGCCGAGCTGTCGCTGGTGGCCGCCGTTCTCCTCTGCGCCGGCGAGGTGGCGGTGCCCGCGGTGCTGCGACGCGCCAGCCGTGCTCCGCGAGGCAC
>JALYTM010000254.1 GCA_030854305.1 Candidatus Dormiibacterota bacterium | reverse complement strand
GTCGTAGAAGCGCTGCCACGCCCGGCCCGCGACCTCGACGGGACCCTGGGGCACGCCGTTGCTGGTGGCGTCGCGCAGCCAGTTCGGGCTGGCTGTCCTGGTCTGCCGGATCGCGATATACCCACCCGACGGGGTCGACCACCCGCCCTGCCAGGTGAGCAGGCCGTCGGTCGTCTTGGTGTACCTGGCGTTCGTCGGCGTCCACCCCGACGGGAGCCCGACCGGTGCCTCGAAGGCCAAGCCCGACTGTGTCACAGCGTCCGCCACGACGGACGCCGCGTCGACTGCCGGCTGATGGACGGCTGAGACCCTGGGCACGATGGCGATCAGCACAACCACGAGACCCAGGATGACGAGCAGCGAGCGCGCCATGTTGGCCCCGGAGCCCATCGAGTACGAGCTGCGCGGCGCCGGTTCCGGTTGCTCCGCAGGCGAATACTCGTCCCGCCCGGTGGGCGTGCCCTCAGGCGCCTGCTCCGAGGCTCGGTCCTGCGCAGGCGTACTCACTCCCCCATCGTCTCCCGCGCCCTGCCTACGATCAAACGGGCCCACCTCTAGAGTTGACCCGACCTGCCACCTCTCGGCCGCGAGGAGACGTTCGACGATGAGCAGCCCTGACTCTTCGCGCCCCCGCGTACTCGTGGTCGGAGAGGCGTTGGTCGATGCGGTCGAGCGCGACGGCGCGCCGGTCGTAGAGCACGTCGGAGGCAGCCCGGCGAACGTCGCGTTCGGGCTGGCTGCCCTGGACCACGAGGTGTCGCTGGCGACCTGGTTCGGGCGCGACGACCGTGGTCGACGGATCACCGAAGCGTGCCGGGCCGTCGGTGCGTCGCTGGTCGAGGGGAGCGACGGGGCGGAACGCACCTCGGTCGCGACTGCCGTCCTGGACGAGAACGGGGCGGCGAGCTACGAGTTCGACATCACCTGGGAGCTCCCGCCGCTGCCGGACTTCGACGGAGTGGGTCATGCGCACACCGGGAGCATCGCGGCGGTGCTCGAGCCGGGAGGGTCCCAGGTCCTCGATGCTTTCCGCCGAGCGCGGGAGACGGCCACGATCTCCTACGACCCCAACCTGCGCCCGTCGCTCATGGGTTCGGCCGACGAGGTCCGCGGGCGCGTCGAGGCGCTGGTGGCGCTGGCTGACGTGGTCAAGGCCAGCGACGAGGACATCGCCTGGCTCTACCCCGACCAGTTCGTTCCTGACGTGCTGCGCCACTGGAGCACGCTCGGTCCGGCGCTGTCCGTAGTCACCCGGGGCGGCGAAGGAGCCCTCTTCGCGCTTTACAACGTGGGCGGCGTCGTCACCCACCCGGCGTTCGACACCGAGGTGGCAGACACCGTTGGCGCTGGCGACTCGTTCATGGCCGGCCTGATCTCGGGCCTGCTGGACGCCGGTCTGCTCGGAAGCCCTGCTGCTCGAGACCGACTGCGGTTGGCCTCGCTCGCCGACGTGCGCCCCGCGGTCGACCGCGCGATCCTGACCGGGGGGATCACGGTCTCGCGGGCCGGCGCATACGCACCCAGCCGCACCGAGCTCGCCTGACCGGGCTCGCCTGACCGGGCTCGCCTGACCGGGGCCCCGGAGGCGAGCGTCAGCCCTTGACCGCCCCCGAGGTCATGCCGCGGATGAAGAACCGCTGCAGTGCGAGGAAGACGATCAACGGGACGATGATCGTCACGAACCCCGCCGCCGGGATGAGCTCTCGCCCCTGACCGGTCTGACCCTGCAGGCCCTGCAACGCCACGGTGAGGACCGTGTTGTCGCCGCGGCCGAGGAACAGCAACGCGACCAGCAGGTCGTTCCACACCCACAGGAACTGGAAGATCGCGAACGACGCCAATGCCGGGACGGACATCGGGATGATCAGGCGCCAGAACGTCGTGAAGTGGCTGGCCCCGTCGATCTTCGCCGACTCGATGATGGCGGTCGGGAGGCCGGACATGTAGTTGCGCAGGATGTAGACGGCCAGCGGCATACCGAACCCGATGTGGGCGAGCCAGACGGCGATGAACTGCCCGTTGATGCCCAGCTGGTTGTAAAGCTTCAGCAGGGGGACGAACGCCACCTGGTTGGGGACGACGAGCAGTCCGACGATGACGACGAACATGACGTCACGACCGCGCCACTGCATGAAGGTGAACGCGTAGGCCGCGAACGCCGCGATGAGGATGGGGATCACGGTGGCGGGGACCGTCACGATGAAGCTGTTGATGAACGCCTGGCCCATGTTGACGCCGCCGTCGGCGCCGATGACCGTGGTGTAGTTGCTCAGCGTCCACTGGGTGAAGTCGAGCGGGTTCGCGATCGCGGTCCACCACCCGGAGCTGAACTGCTCGTCCCGCGTGCGGAACGAGTTGATCAGCAGCCCGAGCACCGGGATCATCCAGAACACGCAAAGGAGGAACAGCAGGATCTTGACCAGTCGGCTTGCGCTGCCGGGGCCCCTGTTCACCTTGAGTGGTGTGGTCTTGCGGATCGCCGGCTCATCGGCAGGAGTGCCCACGCCCGGCTGGATGCTGGTACTCATCGGGTGGCCTCCTCGGCCCGGAAGTGACGGACCTGGTAGACCAGGATGGGGATGACGGCCAGCATCAGGAGAACCACGATGGTCGCGGCGTAGCCGTTGTTGCCGAACGAGAACAGCTCGGCGTAGAACCGGCGCCCTACGACGTCGGTGTTGAAGCCGCCGTTCACAGATACGTAGACCAGGTCGAAGACCTTCATGACGCCGATGAGCACCGTGATGAAGACGGTGATCACGGTCGCCCAGATCTGCGGGACGATGATGCTGAAGAAGATCCTGCGCTCCCCTGCGCCGTCGATGCGACCCGCCTCGACCGTGTCGTCGGGGACCGACTTGATGGCAGCGGACAGCAGCACCATGGCGTAGCCGACCTGGGTCCAGATCATGATGACCATGAGCAGCAGGCTGTTGAGGTGCAGGGTCGAGGTCTGCACCCAGGGAATGGGCCCTGCTCCGAAGAGACCGCGGATGGCGTTGAGCAGACCGGTCTGCGGGGAGCCCGCCGGGTCGAAGTCGTAGATCGTGCGCCAGATGGTGTAGGCCCCCACCATGCTGATGGCCATCGGCATGAAGATGACCGTCTTGGAGACCTTCTCGCCTGTGGGCTTGAGCCGGTCGGCCAGGACCGCGACCCCCAGCCCGAGGGCGACGGTGCAGGCCGGGACGATGATGATCCACAGCAGGTTGTTGAACAGGACCGACAGGAACGTCGAGTCGGTCAGCAGGTCCTTGTAGTTCCGGAGTCCGACGTATGCGGTCGTGTCCTCGTTGGCAAAGCTGTACTGGATCGTCACGACAGCGGGGTAGATGAGATAGACGGTGATCGCCAGGATCGCCGGGCCGGCGAACATCCACGG
>JALYTM010000253.1 GCA_030854305.1 Candidatus Dormiibacterota bacterium | reverse complement strand
GTCTTCGGCCCCAATGCCGCCGCCGCGCGGATCGAGAGCAGCAAGACGTTCGCCAAGTCGGTGATGGACGCGGCCGGCATCCCCACTCCGCGATGGCACGCGGGTGGCGCCGCCGACCGCCAGGCGCTCCACGGCTTCGTCGACGACCTGGGCGGCCGCTGCGTGGTCAAAGCCGACGGCCTCGCGCTGGGCAAGGGCGTCATCGTCTGCGACGACGTCACCGAGGCGCGCGCCGCCATCGCCGCCTGTCTCGACGAGCATCGCTTCGGCAGCGCGGGCGCGACGGTGCTCATCGAGGAGCGGCTGGAAGGCCCCGAGGTCAGCGTGATGGCGCTGGTCGACGGCAGCAACATCCGCATGCTGCCGCCGTCGCGCGACTACAAGCGCATCAGCGATGGCGACACCGGCCCCAACACCGGCGGCATGGGCGCGGTCACGCCCCCACCCGCGCTCGACGACCACCTCGTGGACGCCATCGAGCGCACCGTCCTGCGCCCCTGCGTCGACGCACTGCAGGCCGCCGGCACGCCCTTCTCCGGCTGCCTCTACGCGGGCATCATGCTCACCGCCGCCGGCCCGCGCGTGCTCGAGTTCAACGCCCGCTTCGGCGACCCCGAGGCGCAGGTGATCCTCCCCGTCCTCGACGAGGACGTGCTGCAGCTGCTCACCGACTGTGCCATCGGCGCATTGACCCCGGGCACCGTGCGCCGCGCCACCGACAGCTGCGCGGTGGGCATCGTCCTCGCCGCCGCCGGGTACCCCGCCTCGCCGCGCCGCGGCGACGTCATCACCGGGGTCAAGACACTCGACTCCGACATCCTTGCCTTCCACGCCGGCACCAGGAACAGCGACGACGGGCTGCTCACCGACGGGGGCCGAGTCCTCACACTTGTCGCCCGCGGCACGTCCGTCGACGCGGCCCGCCAGCGCGCCTACCGGGCGGTGTCGTCGGTGCACTTCGACGGCATGCAGCTCCGCCACGACATCGGGACAGCACAACAGGCAGGAGACACATGAGCGGCAGACTCCAGGTGGGCATCGTGGTCGGCAGCGAGTCCGACCTCGCGGTCATGAACAAGTGCGGCGAGGTGCTCGACACCTACAACATCGGCTGGGAGATCGGCGTGATGTCCGCGCACCGTGCCGGCGAGGTGGTGCGCAGCTACGCGAACCAGGCCATCGGGCGCGGCCTGAGCGTGATCGTCGCCGGTGCCGGCGCGGCCGCGCACCTCCCCGGCGTGCTGGCGTCGCTGACCACGCTCCCGGTGATCGGCGTCCCGCTGGCGGGCACGCCGCTCAGTGGCTTCGACGCGCTGCTCAGCATCGTCCAGATGCCGCCCGGCATCCCCGTCGCCACGGTCGCCGTCGGTGACATGGGCGCGCGCAACGCCGGTCACCTCGCCGCCGAGATCATCGGGCTGTTCGACGAGGACGTCGCCGCCGCCGTCGAGGCACACCGCGCCCGCATGCGCGACACCGCCAAGCCTCCCGAGGGCTTCGTGCCGTGAGGGAACGGCGCGGCATCTCGTCCGGGTCGCCGTTCGAGCCGCGCATCGGGTTCAGCCGCGCGGTCGCCGTCGGTGACCGGGTGCTGGTGTCCGGCACCGCGCCGATCTGGCCCGATGGCACCTGCGACCCCGACCCCGAGGCGCAGGCCCGTCGCTGTCTCGACATCATCGGCACCGCATTGACCGACGCCGGCCTGTCACTGACCCACGTGGTGCGCACCCGCATGTTCCTCGTCGACGCGGCCGACGCCGACGCCGTCGGCCGCGCTCACGGCGCCGTGTTCGCGGAGACCCGGCCGGCTGCCACCATGGTGGTGGTCAAGGCGCTGCTCGACCCGCGCTGGAAGGTGGAGATCGAGGCGGAAGCAACCAGCTGAGGCGCCCGGGCAGGGCCGGCCCGCTCGGGGCCATGTCACACACTGGAGAACGAGAATGGATCGGCTGGGACGGGTGCGCCAGTACGTCGACGTCGCGCACCGGCGCGGGCTGGAGATCGGCCCCCTGGTCAGCCCCATCGTCACCCCGGACATGGGTGAGGTGTACTACGCCGACCACGCCTCGGCCGAGGAGCTGCACCAGAAGTACCTCCACGACCCCGGCGTCGACGTGGACCTGATCGCACCGGTCGACTTCGTGTGGGGCGACAAGACACTCGCGGAGTGCGCGGCGTCGGCGGCCCCGTTCGACTACGTTGTCGCCTCGCACGTGGTCGAGCACGTCCCCGACCTGGTCGGCTGGCTTCGCGAGGTGGCCCAGGTATTGACGCCCGGGGGCCGCCTCTGCCTGGTGGTTCCCGACCGCCGGCTCACCTTCGACGTCCGCCGCCGCCCCACCAACCTCGCGGAGATTGTCGAGGCCTACGTCCTCAAGTTCCGGCGGCCGCCGACGCGCGCCATCTTCGACCACTTCAGCCGTCACGTCGACGTCGACACCGGCGCCCTGTGGCAGGGCACAACCGCGTATCCCGAAGACGTGCCGGTCGACCTGTCGATGGGCTGGGCCCAGGTGCAGCGCGCGCAGACCGGCGAGTACCTCGACACCCACTGCTGGGTGTTCTCCGACGGCGAGTTCGTCGAGCTCCTGGGTGAGCTGATGCGCATGGGGCTGCTCGACTTCAAGTTCGCCGGGTTTGCCCCACCGCTGATCGGCGAGTACGACTTCTTCGCCTGCCTCGAGCGACTCGATGACACGCTCAGCCCCGAGGACAGGCTGTCGAACGCGCTGGCCAGTCTGCCCGCTCCTGCGGAGATGGCGACGGTGCCCCTGTCCGCCGCCCAGACCGACCCCGTCGGCGTGATGGCCACGGTGATGTCGGAGAAGGAGGTGGCGCTCATCCTCCGCAAGCGTGAGGTCATGGCCCGGGCGCGCTCACTGCTGCAGCGAGGCCGGCGACGCAGCTGACGCGAGCACCACGATGGCGCCTGCTGCTCGGGTCTGCAGGAGTCCTGGTGTGCCTGGCCATCGCCGGTGTTGCCACGCTGGCCGGCCGTGCCGTCCCGGTGATCGGCGCCCCGGTGGTCGGGCTGGTGATCGGCGTGCTGGTGGCGATCGCGCGCAAGCCGGGAATGCTGCTGGCGCCCGGAATCCGCTTCTGCAGCCGCCAGGTTCTCCAGGTGGCCGTCGCCCTGCTCGGGCTGCAGCTCACCCTCGGTGAAGCGGTGTCGTCCGGCGTCAGCTCTCTGCCGGTACTGGTGGGCACGCTGGTGATCTGCCTCGCCGCCGCCGTGCTGCTGGGCCGCGCGCTGCGGGTCCGCGGCAGCCTGCGCACCCTGGTCGGCGTCGGCACCGCCATCTGCGGCGCCAGTGCGATCGCCGCGGTCACCCCGGTGATCGACGCCGCCGCGGTCGACGTGGCCTATGCGCTCTCAACGGTGTTCG
>JALYTM010000252.1 GCA_030854305.1 Candidatus Dormiibacterota bacterium | reverse complement strand
GAGGAAGATGCCGGCCACTGTCGCCAGCGCGCCCGCCAGGCCCCATGCGATCGCGTTGACGCGTCGCACCGGGATGCCGGCGGCCAGCGCGGCCTCCTCATCGATCGCGGTCGCCCGCGTCGCCAGGCCGTAGCGGGAGTAGCGATCGAACGCGAAGAACCCCGCCAGGATGGCCGCGGTGACGATGATCGACCAGATCTTGACCCAGAGCAGCACCACACCGCCGACGTGCACGCTCGTGTTGCCCCATGGGTCACCGACACCGTTGCCGCGCTCGTTGCTGCCGAACAGTGCCGAGACCACCGCGACCAGGATGATGTTGAGACCGATGGTGACCATCACCACGGTGAACACCGGTTGTCCCTGCACGCGCCGCAGCACCAGCACCTGGAACACGAGGCCGACCAGCACCATCGCTACCAGGCCGAGCAGCACCGCCAGCGGGAACGGCAGGCCGTGGTCCACCGCCGCCGACGACACCAGGTACGAACCGAGCAGCAGGAATGCGCCCTGGGCGAAGTTGATGACGTTGGTGGCGCGATGGATGGCAGTGAAGCCGAGGGCAACGAGCGCATAGACGCACCCCAGCGCCACCCCGTTGAACAGCAGCTGCAGAAACGTGGTCATGCGGTGGCCTCGAGTGGCTCGCCGAGGTAGGCGCAGATCACCCGCTCATCGCGCTGCACGGCGGCCGGCGTGCCGTCAGCGATCATGCGTCCGAAGTCGAGCACCACGACCCGCTGCGCCACCTGCATGACCATGCCCATGTCGTGCTCGACGAGGACGATGGCGAGGTGACGCTCGGCATGGAGCCGGCGGACCAGTGCGGTGATCTCGGCCCGCTCCGATGCGTGCATGCCCGCCACCGGCTCATCGAGGAGCAGCAGCGACGGTTCCATCGCCAGCGCCCGTGCCAACTCGACCTTCTTCTGGATGCCGTAGGGCAGCGTGGACACGGGGACGGCGGCGACGTGCTCGATGCCGCAGAATGCGAGCGCCTCCATCGCCGCCGCCCGATGCGTGCGCTCCTCCCGACTCGCGAAGCCGAACCAGAGGCCGCCGCGCAGCGCGCCGCTGTGCATGAGGTGGTGGCGGCCGACCAGTACGTTGTCGATCACGGACAGGTTGCGGAACAGGCCGAGGTTCTGCAGCGTGCGCGCAACCCCGGCCGACGCCAGGTCGCTGACCCCCATGCGCCGCAGGTCGCGACCGCGCAGCACGATTCGGCCCCCGGTCGGCCGGTAGATGCACGACAACACGTTGAACAGCGAGGTCTTGCCGGCGCCGTTGGGCCCGATCACCGCCAGCAGCTCGCCCTCGTCGACGCTGAACGAGATGTCCTCGAAGGCGGTCACGGCGCCGAAGCTGAGCGCGAGGTCGGTGACCTCGAGAACCGGCTGCGGGGTCACCCCTCGGCACCCGAGCTGACCAGGTCGCCGCCGGCCCCGGTGCCGAGGTACGAGGCGCGCACCGACTCGTCGGCGACCATCTCAGCGGTGGGCGCTGAGCGCACCACGCGGCCGGTCTCGAGCAGGTGCGCGCGGCTGGTGGTCGCGAGGGCGAGGGCGGTGCTCTGCTCGACCACCAGCAGGCCCACGCCGTCCGCCCGGTTGATGGTTGCGAGCACCTCACCGATCCTCCGCACCACCAGCGGAGCCAGCCCCAGCGACGGCTCGTCGAGAAGCAGCAGCCGGGGGCGGGCCATCAGGGCACGACCGATCGCCAGCATCTGCTGCTCGCCGCCGCTGAGCAGGCCGGCGGCGACGTGGAGGCGCGGTTGCAGCTGTGGGAACAGCTCGAGGACGTGGCCGCGGACGTCGTCACCACGGTGGCGGCCGGCGAAGCCGCCGGCACGCAGGTTCTCCGCGGTGGTGAGGTCGGCGAAGATTCGCCGGCCTTCCAGCACCTGCGCAATCCCCATCTGGACCAGGCGTGAGCACTCGACCCCGGTGATGTCGCGACCCGCGAACCGCACCCGCCCGGCCGTGATCGCGCCGCCGCGGAAACGCAGCAGGCCGCTGATGGCGCGGAGGATCGTGCTCTTGCCCGCGCCGTTGGCGCCGAGCAGGCTCACCGCGCCGCCGTCGGGGACATCGAAGGACACGGAGTCGACGGCGAGGAGGGTCCCGCCGTATCGAACGGTCAGACCCTCGACACTGAGCAGGTTCACCGATTCAGCCACCCCGCCTCGCCGTCCCAGGACCAAGTCCGGCCGGATGCTAGCACGAACTTCGCCAGGAATCTCGTGGCCGTGGGCGACGTCGACGGCATGCGCCGGCGGGTCGTCGACGGCCGCCCTGTCATGGGGTCGCCGGTGGCGCGCCGACGCCGACCCAGGCCGCGAAGCCTGCTGCCAGCCGTCTCGTCAACGGGTCGGCGGGCATCTCGTCGGGATGCCACTGCACAGCCGTGATCAGCAGGGTTTCGGACTCGAGCGCCTCGACGCAGCCGTCGTCACTGCGCGCGGCGACGGTCAGCGGCGGCGCGATGGTGTCGACTGCCTGGTGATGGCCGCTGTTGACGCGGGCGACGCCGACACCGAGCGTGCGATGCAGGTGGCTCCCGGTGACGATGGTGATGTCGTGCAGCGGCTGGGAGGGGTCGCTCTCGTCCCACTGGGGGTGGTCGAGGTGCTGGTGGAGCGTGCCGCCCAACGCCACGTTGACAACCTGCTGGCCGCGACAGATGCCCAGGATGGGCATCCCCCGACTGCGTGCCGCGTGCACGAGGTCGAGCTCGAGCGAGTCCAGCTCGGGAGCCAGCGGTCCGAGGGTCTCGGTCGGTTCCTGTCCGTACAACGACGGTGCCAGGTCGGGGCCGCCGGGGATCAGCAGTCCGTCGAGGCGTTCGAGCGCGCGGCGGCTCGTCCCCGGTGTCAGCAGCACCGGCGTCATCCCGGCGTCGGTGAGAAACGCTGCGTAGCGAAGGAAGTTCTCGCCCGGGCCGCGCGATCGCTGCACGATGTCCGAGGTCCAGGTCACTCCCACCAACGCGGTGAGCGTCATGTCTGCAGCGAGGCCACTGTCGGACAACCGCCCACGGTCAGAATGCGGCCGCGACGATCGACGCCGCGAGGTCGCACTGACGCGGCGTCACCCGGGCCAGCCAGAGGGCCTCGGGCCACAGCGACGGCGCCAGCAGGGCACGCCATGGGTGCACCCATCGGGGTGACAGCTCGCGGGACGGTGTGTCCAGCACCACCCGCACGGCGGCGATGCGCGGGCTGTGGGCGACCATCAGCGCGCTCTCCATGTCGACTGCCGCATAGCCGCGGCTCGCCCAGGTGGTCCGCTCGGCACCGGTGACCAGGTGGTCGAGGGTGAGCAGCGGACCGGGGTGCGACTGAACGCCCACCGCCGCCGCCGCGGCCCGCAACCGCCGCACCAGGCCG
>JALYTM010000251.1 GCA_030854305.1 Candidatus Dormiibacterota bacterium | reverse complement strand
GCCGGGGTCGCGGGGCTGGTGGGTGCTGAGGTCGCTGCCCGCACGTCGGCCGTGCGCACCATGCCGGCGGGCCCGCTGCCGTGGACAGCAAGGAGATCGACACCGCGGAGCGCGGCGGCCCGACGTGCCAGCGGTGACGCCGCAGTGGCGGCCCCGTTGGCGGCCAGGGTGGGCGCCGGGGTGATGGCAGTGGACCGGTCGGGATCGGGCCCGGCCACGTCCAGAGTGGGCCTCGAGCCGGTGTCGGCGGGAGCCGAGCCACCGGCGCCGTTGCCGGCGGCGCGGTCGGTCCCCCCGTTGGCTGCCGACGCTACCGCACCGGCGGCGATGGTGGCCAGGGTGGCGCCGACGGTGACGGTGGCGCCTTCCTCGGCGACGATGCTCTGCAGCGTCCCCGTTGCGGGTGAGGGGACCTCCACGTCCACCTTGTCGGTGGTGACCTCCACCAGCGACTCCCCCTCGGCGACGCTGTCGCCGACGGCCTTGAGCCACCGGGAGATGGTGCCCTCGGCGACGGATTCGCCCATCGCCGGGAGGGTCATGGGGACGCTGTCAGGCACTCTTTCCGATTCGTTTCGGTCACGACGGAAGCGTCGCACCGTGCTGTTGACGTGGGCTTGGCTTAGCCATTCTCGCACCAACCGGCGCGCTCGGGTCGCGAACGCCGGGCAGCGGGGCCGGCGCCGGAGGGTGGCGCGCCGGCCGCGTCAGGGACGTCGGAGGTACCACTGATCTGTGTATACTCCAGTGACGCCGGGACGGTCACCGGGCGACGGAGGGGCGCCGCGCGGCCACGGAGACACGCCGATGTCCCTCGTCCCCCTGCGCGTCCTGCTTCCCCTCGGAGCCGTGGTGGTCATGTGGGGAGCAGCCCACCTCATCGGCGGGCACAGCGGCGTGGTCAGCCCGGCGGTCTGGCCGATCAGCGCCGCCACCCCGACACCGCGTGCGTCGGCACCGGCGACGGTGTCGGGGCCGACACCGGCCGTGTCCACCCCGGGTGGCAGCGCCGTCATCCCCTTCCTCCCCGGCGCCCTGCAGCAGCTCAACGGCCAGACTGCCGGCACCGCGGTCGGCATCTACGCGTTGCTGCAGCAGCTGGAGACGGCGCTCAGCTCACGCCTGGCGCAGCTGAGCCATCAGCTCGAGCCGGGCCGATGAACCATCGACCGCGAATCAGGAGTCCGGCGGCTCGCCCGAGGAGCCGCCACCAGGACGTTCGTCGTCGTGCTCGCCGCCGGGCCCGTGGTACGCGGTCTCCCTCTGGCGACGGCGCTGCCGGCGCAGCTCACCGATGCGTCGGATCTCGCTGATCTCCGCGCTCAGCGACACGCGGTCGACCGGTTCCACCGGCGGCAGCGCCGGGCCCGGCCGGTTGCGGTCGCCGGACCAGAGAGCGGGGACCACGTCGAGGTCGGCAGCAAGGGCGTACGCGGCGGCCTCGTAGTTGACCCGCCACCCCTTGAAGTGCGGCCATGCTGTCTCCCGGTCGCGCTCGAACACCATCCCCGCGGCCTTGACCCGCTGCGCCGCGTCCAGGAACTCCTGCTTGGTCAGGAGGATGTCGTCGTCGGGATTGGGGTCTTGGCTGACCTCGTGGCCCATCACCCGGGCGAGCTGGCGAAGCGCCAGGTACCCCACCCGCATCATGTTCCGGGCCGGTGCCGGGGCGCTCACCGGGCAGAGGGCGAGGTGCATCGACGCCGCGTCAAGGATTGAGAGCAGCGAGATGACCCACGAACGCTGCGACGTCGGCGAGCGGAAGAACATGAGCACCTGGTACGCGCTGTGGCTCTCCGACACATCCGCCGCCCACTCCATCCAGCGGTCATACATGTCGCCGAGTCCGTCGAGGTTGTCGATCGACGCCGACCGGGCCAGGATGAATGGTCCCCAACCGGGCGTGCCGGCCAGGCCCTCGAGCATGGTGACCAGCGTTTCCCGCCGGTTGTAGGCCTGGTACAGCAGCGGCAGGTAGGCGATCTGCAGCGCAACCACCACCAGCCCGGTCAGCGCGGCCACGAAGATGATCGCGGTGGGCGCTCCGTCGTTGAGCGACGCGACGCCGAGCGTCATCATCGACGAGCCGGCGACACGGAACGCCTGCCCGAGGCCGGAGGAGTACGGCCACAGCAGCAGCGCGTAGCCGATGAGGAAGAGCGCCAGCCACACCACCAGTTGCGAGATGACGTAGGCCGCCGCCGAGTAGGCGAGCAGGGTGTCACGCTTCTCGTAGTCCCTGACCATCCCCGCCAGTGCCCGGATGGGCAGCCTCACCGTCCGCAGCAGCAGCGTGGTGAATGCCGAGCGACTGCCCCGCGGAACCACGGTGGTCTCGAAGACGCTGCTGAACGTCAGCAGCACGAGGCCGAGGCCGAGCGCGAACCCGATCCAGCTGATCACGCTCACCGGCCGCATCCTCGCATGGCCGCGACCATAGCAATGCGCTGCCGGACCAAAGCGGGTCGGGAAGGTGGCCTACGCCTGCCTGTAGATGTGCGACGTGCTCGAGTAGTAGACCGCGTGGTCGGGACCCTCGACGACGTCGACGGTGCACTGGGGCGGCCCGCTGGTCACCGTCGCGTGAGGTGTTCCCGGCGTGACGATGACCATCCCGCGGCCGTAGGTGCAGAACACCAGGTGGCCCGCCATCCCGGCAGGCCCGGCGGAGTCGATGAACGCGGCGCCGGTCGGGATCACCGTCGACGCCTCGCTGCTCCAGTCCGGTGCCGTCAGCGAGCGGCAGCCTGCCGGGCCCAGCAGCGGATGCGAGTAGCCGAAGCACACCGGCCACTGGTACGCGCCGCCGCGCCGGAGCGACAGGATCAGCGTGTCGTACCCCGTCGACGGGCTGCCGCTGTCGCCCGAGGGACCGTTGCTGGTCACCGCAATCTGCCCGCCGGCCGCGACGGCGATGCCGAACGGGTTGCGCAGACCGGACGCCCATACCGGGTTCGCCGGGCCGAAGGGATTGTCGGCGGGGATGGTGCCGTCGGGGCGGTAGCGCAGCACCTTGCCACGCACGTCGGCGGTGTTCTGCGCGGCACCGGCGGTGTGCTCGTCACCGAGGGTGGCGTAGAGCATGCCGTCGGTGCCGAACGCGAGGCGACCGCCCTTGTGGCAGCAGTCGGATCCCGAAGGGAACGTGGTCAACACGGTCGCTCCCGAGGCGACCCCCGCGCAGTCGTGCCAGCGGATGACGTGCTGGTGCTGGCGGTCCCTGTCCGAGTAGAACGCATACACAAAGTGGTCGGTGGCGAAGGTGGGGCTGATCGCCAGACCGAGCAAGCCGCGCTCGCTGTACGAGCCGTCCGCTTCCGTGGTCACCGTCGCCACGGTCGTGAAGGTGTGGGCGCTGCCGTCCTGCCACACCATCACAGCGCCGCCGCGCTGGGTCCAGAAC
>JALYTM010000250.1 GCA_030854305.1 Candidatus Dormiibacterota bacterium | reverse complement strand
GGAGCGCTGCATCCTCTGCTGGCGTTGCATCCGGTACTACGACGAGATCACCGGGGAGAAGGAGCTGGTCCTCCAGGAGCGCGCCGTGCACACCGTCGTCAACACGTTCAACGGCCAACCACTGGTCTCGGACTTCCAGGGCAACCTGCCCGAGATCTGCCCGGTGGGTGCGCTGACCCATGTGCAGTACCGGTTCAAGGCGCGGCCGTGGGAGTTGCAGCGCACCAAGAGCGTGTGCCCCGAGTGCTCGTACGGCTGCAACATCAACGTCGACACCCGTGACTTCGAGGTGAAGCGCTTCGCGTCGCGCGACAACCCCATGGTGGATGACACGTGGCTGTGCGACCGTGGCCGGTACAGCGCAGAGAGCTGGAACGACGTCGACCGGCTGCGCCGCCCCCGGGTCCGTGACGCCAACGGCACCCGTGACGTGTCGGTGAGCGGTGCGATCTCCGCCGCCGCCGAGTCCCTCCGCGCCGTCCGCGACCAGCACGGTCCCGGCGCCATCGCCGTGATCGGCTCGGTGGAGAACACCAACGAGGAGCTGTTCCTGCTCCAGAGGCTGGCCCGCGACGTGCTCGGCACCAGGAACATCGACCACCAGCTGCAGCGCTTCGTCGACCTCGGCGCCGATGAGCACTCGCTCGGGATCGCCGAGATCGAGGAGTGCGCGGCCGTGCTGGTCCTCGGGTCCGAGCCCGAGCACGAGGCTCCCGTGCTGACGCTGCGCCTGTTCAAGGCGGCGACCAAGTGCAACGTGGTGGTACGCCGACTTCAGCACGACGCGACCCTCGACGACGCCGGCGAGCTGCCCGCCACCGGGCTGATCGGCGTCATCGCCGACGAGACCAACCGCGACAACGCCGCCCGCCTGGTGCGGAGCCTGGAGGTGTCGCGCCAGGTGCGCCGTCTCACCATCACCCGCGGTGTCAACGGTCGCGGCGCCAAGGACCTCGGACTGCTGCCCAACCTCGGGCCCGGCTACGTGCGTGTCGCCGACGCCGGCAAGAGTGGTCGCGAGATCCTCGAAGGAGCCGCGGCCGGTGTCATCCGCGGCCTGCTGGTCCTGGGTGGCAGCGCTTGGGCCGCCGAGGTGGAGCCGCTGCTCGAGCGCGTGGTGACAGCGGTGGAAGCGCTGGTGGTCATCGACACCCGGCCGAGCGTCCTCAGCCGCGGGGCCACCGTCGTCATCCCCGGCCACGCCTACTTCGAGAAGTCCGGGTCGGTGACCAACGTTGAGGGCCGGGTGCAGCGCATCCGCCCCGCGCTGCCGCCGGCGACGTCGACGCCCACTGAGACACGGTTGCTGAGCGCGCTTGCGGCCGAGCTCGGGGCCGGCGGCTGGCCGGGTGACCCGCTCCAGGTCAACCGCGCGCTCTGCGAGGCGTTGCCCGCCTACCGCGAAGCCGGCAACGGCGGCGTCGCCCGCTTCACCGCGGCGGTCGTGGCATGACCGCCGCTTTCAGCGACATCTTCTCGGTCGGCCGGATCGGTCCGGACGGCGTGGTGGTGATCCTGATCAAGGCGGTGGTCGTGGTGTTGATGCTGGCCACCGCCGCCGCGTACCTGACGCTGGCGGAACGGAAGGTGGCGGCGCGCATCCAGCTGCGAATCGGCCCCAACCGGGTGGGGCCGATGGGCCTGCTGCAGCCTGCCGCCGACGCCGTCAAGCTGCTGTTCAAGGAGAACGCAGCTCCGGGCGGACGCGACAAGCTGCTGTACATGGTGGGACCCGCGCTGGCGGGTGGATCGGCGATGTTCGCCTTCGCCGCGATCCCGTTGAGCGGGGTCACCTGCGTCGGCGGTACCGCCTCCACCGGTTGTGGCACCGGCTACCTGCTCCACTGGGACATCATCCACGTCAACGTCAGCCTGCTGTTCGTCCTGGCGATCACCTCGCTGGGCGTGTACTCGCTGTTCCTCGGCGGATGGGCGGCCAACAGCAAGTACTCGCTGATCGGCGGTCTGCGCTCGTCCGCACAGCTCATCTCCTACGAGATGGCGGTGGCGTTCGCGCTGGTGGGGGCGGTCATCCTGGCCGGGTCGCTCGACCTCGAGCGGATCGTCGCCGCCCAGCAGGGCCTCTGGTTCATCGTGCTCCAGCCGATGGGGTTTGTCCTCTATTTCACGGCGGCGTTCGCGGAGACCAACCGGCTGCCCTTCGACCTTCCCGAGGCGGAGACGGAGCTGGTGGCCGGGTACCACACCGAGTACTCGTCGATGCGCTTCGGCTTCTACTTCCTCGGCGAGTACATCAACATGGTCATCGTATGCTCGATCGCCACCATCGTCTTCCTGGGTGGCTGGCTGCCGCTGGTACCGTTCATCCACGCCGACTGGCTGGGAGGCCTGGTGGGTGTTGCATGGTTCCTGGCCAAGGTCAGCGCGTTGCTGTTCCTGATGATGTGGGTGCGATGGACCATTCCCCGGTTCCGCTACGACCGCCTGATGAACTTTGGCTGGAAGGTGTTGCTGCCATTGGGGTTGCTCAACATCGCCATCACCGGCGCGATCGTCGCGGTGCGGGCCTCGTGAGGGGCGCGACATGCTGATTGAGATCGCCAAGGGCATGGCGTTCACGCTGAAGACAATGTTCCGCAAACCGCTCACCGTGCAGTGGCCTGAGGAGCAGAAGCCCACCGCTCCCCGTCACCGCGGGCGCCACATCCTGCACCGTTACGACAACGGTCTCGAGAAGTGCATCGGCTGCGAGCTGTGTGCGGCGGCGTGCCCGGTCGGCTGCATCTATGTCGGGGCCGCCGAGAACGACCCCGCCAACCCGGTGTCACCCGGGGAGCGGTACGCGGCGCGGTACGAGATCAACCTGATGCGCTGCATCTACTGCGGCTACTGCGCCGAGGCCTGCCCGACCGAGGCGATCACCCTCGGTCCCCGCTACGAGATGGCCGACTACCGACGTGAGCGTGCCGTCGTCACCAAGGCGGAGCTGCTGGAGTCGTGGCCGGGGTTCGGCCAGTCACGCCGGCCCGCCAGTGAGGTGGGCGCCGGTGCCGACCAGTCCGGGCGCGAACGCCACGCACCCGGTGTCAGCCCGCGACTGGCGTGGGAGACCGACCCCGAGGTGCGCTCCGACGTCCCCCACCCGGACGAGTACGGAGTGCCCTCCCACGTGCCCACCGTGATTCAGCCGGAGGACCTCGAAAGGAGATGAGCGCGATCATCTGGATCGCCGGCGTGTTCGCGGCCGTGAGCGCGCTGGGGGTGGTGTTTTCGCCGCAGCCGCTCTACTCGGCGCTGAGCCTGGTGCTGGCGATCGGGGCGCTGGCCGCCATCTTCCTGGTGCTCAACGCGCAGTTCCTGTTCGTGGTTCAGCTGATCGTCTACGCCGGAGCGGTGGCGGTTCTCTTCGTGTTCATCATCGCTCTGCTCGCCCCCGGGGCCGAGGAGCGGTTCCGCGT
>JALYTM010000249.1 GCA_030854305.1 Candidatus Dormiibacterota bacterium | reverse complement strand
CTTCCTGTTCGGTGGTGTCGGGGTGCTCGCGCTCGCCTTTGTGATCGTGGGCTTCACGCGACGCATGGCGTCAGCGGGGTACGCGTACACGTACGCCTCGCGAAGCATCGGCAAGGAGGGCGGCTTTGTCGCCGGATGGCTGTACGCCTTCGGCTTCGCCTGCTTCGTGCCGATGACCATGGCGGGGGTGGCTGGGCTGGCCATCAACCTGCTCGGCCTCGATGTCAACCTCTGGTTCCCCTTCTTTCTCATCGGCATGGCGCTTCTGGTGGTGCTGACGATCATCCGGATCAAGGTCACCACGCGTGTGCAGCTGTTCGTCGGCGCCATCACGGTCGGGTTAATCGTCATCGTCGACCTCTTCGTCGTCGGCAAGGGTGGCAGTAGCGGTAACTCCCTGCAGCCCTTCACCTTCGGGCACACCGTCTCCGGCGGATTCAACGGCGTGTTCTACGGGATCATCCTCGGGGTCACCTCGTACATCGGCTTCGAGACCGCGGCCGACTTCGGCGAAGAGACATCCAACCCGCGCCGCTCGATCCCGATCGCGATCATCGCCGCCACCGGCATCGCCATCGTCCTCTACCTGCTGACTACCTACGCAATGACCATCGGTTTCGGCATCAACAACGGCGCCACCTTCGGCGGCGATTCGTACGCGCTCAAGACCATCGCGGGCAAGTTCATCGGCGGCCCGTTCGCGACTCTCATCGAGATCGGGGGCATGCTCTCAGCATTCATCGTCTGCGTCGCCTGCGCCACGGCTTCGGCACGGACGCTTTTCGCAATGGGCCGTGAGGGAGTGCTGCCGACGTGGTTCTCCAAGACCCACCCGCGCTTCAAGACACCCGTCAACGCCACCGTGACCGTCGCTCTGGTCGCCACCGCTGCGGCAGCGCTGATCGGATTCGTTTTCCCCCAGGCGGCTTTCGGCGGCGCGACCACAACCGTCTACTTCTTCTACGCGACCATGGGGACGCTGGCAGTGATCGTCGTCTACATCATGCTCTGCCTCGGCGGCATGGCCTTCTTCCGGCGCACCAAGGCGAGCTACAACCTGGTGCTGCATGGGCTGGTACCGCTCGTCGGCGCTGCCGTCTTTGCGGCCGCGCTGTACGGCTCTGTGTACCCACAGCCGCCGTTCCCGCTGAACTGGACGCCCTACATCACGGCTGCGTGGTTGGTGATCGGGATCATCGCCGTGGCGGCGTTGCGGTCGCGGAATCCTGCGGCCGTGGCGCGCATCGGCTCCATTCTCGGTGAGGAGGGAGGCGAGGACGCCAAGCTGCTTGGATGATCGATGACCACGTCCACCCTTTCCCGCTCACGTTCGAGCCCCTGGACCTCGCCGGGTTCAGCCTCGACGTGGCGGATGGAGAGGAGGCCGATCGCCGTCGCCTGACTCTGGAGCCGACCCGCCTCTACACGGAGATGCTGCGAGTCCGCCTGGCTCGCCACCTGGGGTGCGAGCCGGCAGACGCCGTCGTGGCGCGAAACGATGTCGCTGGGCGTGATTGGACGGGGTATGTGCGGGGGCTCTTCGCGGACTCGGACACCACCGGCATGCTCATGGACGCTGGGTGGCAGGGTCTGCCACCGGGGGGCGTCGAGCGCTTCGCGAGCGCGGCGGGCACAGCAGTGTGGGAGCTGGCGCGGCTCGAGCCGGTCATCGACCGGCTGCTCGGCGAGGATCGTGGCGCTCAGGAGATCGCCGACGCCGTCGACGGCTTCATGGAGAGGGCAGTGCGCGATGGAGCGGTGGGGTTCAAGACGGTGCTCGCGTATCGCACCGGGCTGGCGGTGGAGGTCGGCGTGCCCCTCGAGCGCGCAGAGCGGGAGCTCGCGGCCGACCGCGCGGCCGGTACCCCCGTGCGCCGGAGCGGCAAGGCGCTCCGCGACCTGCTCTTCCTGCGCGTGCTCGCCCGCTGCGCCGACCTCGACCGGCCGCTGCAGGTGCACACGGGCTACGGTGACTCGGAGATCCGCCTCGCCGAGTCCGACCCGCTGCTTCTTGAGGAAGCTCTACGAACCCCGGCGGGCTCAAGCGCCAACGTCGTGCTCATCCATGCGTCGTTCCCCTGGCATGAGCAGGCCGGCTACCTCGCCAGCGTGCGTCCTCACGTCTGGAGCGAGCTCTCGCTCTGCAACCTCTTCAGCCCCGCCACCACCGCGGACCGCCTGCTGCGACTGCTCGACGTCGCGCCGGCGGGGCGGATCACGCTGGGCAGCGACGGGCACGGGCCACCGGAGAGTCACTGGTTCGGTTCAGTCGTCATCCGCGATGCCTGGCAGACGGTGCGCGAGCGGTTGGGCGGAGCGGTGAGCGAGAAGTGGCTCGCCGAGGCGCAGGAGCGGATCTTCGAGGCCAACGCGCGTGAGCTCTATCACCTGCCTGAAACGCGGCTGCCGTCGTGAAAGGCGAGCAGGCGTCCATCAATTCAGCCGCAGCAGGCATGCCGTCCTCAGGCATCCGCGAGATCATGTACGCCGCGTTGGGGAGGCCCGACGTCATCCGTCTGGAGGTCGGCGAGCCAGACTTCCCGACTCCACGGCACATCGTCGACGCTGCGAATTCCGCGGCGATCGATGGGCACACCGGCTACGTGGAGAGCGCAGGCATCCCCCAGTTGCGCGAAGCGCTCGCGACCAAGGTGCGTGAGCACAACGGCTATGGGGTGGCGCCCGACCAGGTCATCGTGAGCCAAGGCGGGGTACAGGGCATCTTCGCGACGCTGCTCGCGCTCACGCAGACCGGTGACGAGGTGCTGCTCCCCGACCCGGCGTGGCCGAACTTCCTGATGATGGTGCGGCTACTCAACCTCCACGCAGTGACGTATCCACTCACGGGCGATTCCAACTTCTTGCCCACGATCGAGACACTAGAGCGGCTGGTCACCGAGCGGACGCGGCTGATGGTGCTCAACTCGCCGTCGAACCCGCTCGGGGTGGTCATCGACCGACCACACATGAGGGAGCTGCTCGAGTTCGCGGAGTCGCACGGCCTCTGGACACTCTCGGACGAGTGCTACGACCAGATCACCTTTGACGACAGCTTCGTGAGTCCCGCGTCGATCGCTCCGGAACACGTGGTGTCGGTGTACAGCTTCTCGAAGACGTATGCGATGACCGGATGGCGGGTCGGATACGTGGTGGCGCCGCCGCAGGTTGCGCCAACGTTGGCGAAATGTCAGGAGCCACTCCTCTCGTGCATCAACACGCCGGCGCAGTTCGCGGCGCTCGCCGCGGTGACCGGGGCGCAAGAGGTGGTGACAGGCATGCGCGATGCGTATTGCCAGCGGCGCGACGCCGCGCTGGCCGTCCTGGACGGGACGCCGTTGCACGCCCTCACGCCACAGGGAGCGTTCTACCTGTGGGTCGACGTCAGCAGCATCGGGCTTCCTTCGCGGGAGCTCGCGCTGCGG
>JALYTM010000248.1 GCA_030854305.1 Candidatus Dormiibacterota bacterium | reverse complement strand
GGTCAGCGCCAGCGCATACGTCGCCCCGGCCCACGGCGACCACCGTGACCAGTCGCTGCGCTCTGCCGGCCGTCCGGGGCCGCCGGCGTCGACTCCGTAGAGCGCCGCTCGCAGCGCCCGGTGCACCGTCGACTTGCCGGACTCGTTCTCCCCGACGATCACCGTCAGGCGGGGATGGAAGTCGATGTCGAGGTCGCTGAGTGACCCGAAACCACCCACCTCCAAGCGCTCCAACCTCATCGCAGACCCACCTCCGCGCCGCTCAGGGCCTGGAGGCCGTAGCTGAGGGCGTCGGCGAGGAGCGTGCGCTCCTCGTCGTCCCCCACGGTGGCGAGCGCGTCCGCGACGGAGGCGGCGAAGGCTGCCCGGACGGTGCCGGAACCACCGGCGTCGAGCGCCTGCTTGGGGACGGTGAAGTCGCGCACCCGCACCGACGCGATGCCGGTGCGCTCACGGACGAAGGTCTCGGCGGTGAACGTGTCGACTGCCACGGTGTCCGCCACCTCACCGCGGAGGTCCAGACGAAGCATCGTCCGGTCGGGATCGGTCCCCGAGCACGTGGCGACGGCCACAGACCCCGCGGCCTCGAGAGCGGCCGCGAAGGAGCTGACCTCGGTGAGGTCGCACGACGCCTGTTGGGCATGCCAGCGGTTGTCCGAGAGCGGCTCATAGTCCACCGAGCCGTCGCCGGCGACGGTGACCAGCACGCTGCCGCGCGGCTCGGTTTCATCGAATGTGAGCGGCTCGGGGCTGCCCGGGTAGACGAGACCGGCAGCGAGGTCGACCCGGCGCCGGTGGTAGTGGCCACACAGTGCGGCAGCCAGGCCGCAGTCGCGGATTCGGCCGGCATGGAAGGGGCCGTGGATCGACTTGCCGTCCGGCCGTGAGCTCATCTCGGCCCCGTGGAACAGGGCCAGGTGAACGCCACTGTTGCTTCCTGCCGTCATCCCCGCCAAGGGGTCGCCCTGCCAGGCGGGCTCACGATGGGCGAGTCCCCACAACGTCAACCCATCCTCGAGAGCCACCGGCTGGAGCTCGGCGGTGGTGAAGAGGTGCACGTTGTCCGGCCACTCGGTGCGGCTGTAGATGGAGCCGGGGACGAGGGGGTCGTGGTTGCCGGGTGCGAGGAACACACGCATCGGCTGCCAGGAGCGGAAGGTCTGGACCAGGAAGGCCGCCGTGTCCGAACCCGCACGGTCGTGCTCGTAGAGGTCGCCGCCGATGGTCACCGCGGTGCAGCCGGCCCCGGTCGCGTGGTCTCCGGCCCGGCGCAGCGCCTCGCGCACCCCGAGCCGCCGGCGGATGGCCAGGTCCCCCTGGCAGCCCATTCCCGCGAACGCGCGGTCGAGGTGCAGGTCGGCGACGTGGAGAAGACGGGTGCTCATGCGTGTGCTGCGTCTCGTGGTGGGGTGGTGGGGACGGCGAACGTCAGTTCGACGGGTGCAACGTTAACACGCTGCCGGGAGCCCCACAAGCGGCATCAAAGCGCGTCAAAAGGAGCAAGCCTATACGCCGCGACTCGATTTCGCGAACAATAGACGTGAGAGACCGCCGGTGAAACGCGGAGGGCTCGGGCAGGGGGGAACGTTGGAACCACGCATCCATGCTTCGGTGACCAGGGCGCGCATCGCCGTCGCGGCCATGTTCGCGGTGGTGGTCGTTCGCCTTCTCACGCTGTCGCTGCCGACGGAGCGGTTGGTGGAAGAGCTCCTCCTCATCCTCGCCGGGGGTGCCTACGCGCTCTTCGCCCGTCCGCTGCTGCACCGCGACCCGCACAGCGCGGGCGTCCTGGTTGTGCTGCACGTCGCGGTGCCGTCGCTGATCGCCACCGGCATGGTGGTGGCGGCCTCGGGCTACCTGCCCGAATCCGGCGCCGTGGCCGTCCTGCTGTTCGCCGCGGTCCACCTCGGCGTGCCGTCCGACGCGCGCTGGGCAGTGGTGCTCACCTGCACAGCGCTGATCGACGCCCTGTTCACCTTCACGTGGCTGACGGCGACCGGGGGCGACGTCTCCACGCTGCTGATCGTGATCGCCTTCATGGCCGCGCTGCAGCTCCTCGTTCTCGGCCAGGCGCGCGCCGCCGAGGTGACCGCGGAGTCGGAGAAGCTGCGCACCTCGGCGAATGCGGTCACCGCGATGCGCGTGGGGACCGCCATCGACGTCAACGGGGTCACGCGGGCGGTTCTCGAGACCAGCCGTGAGCCGTTCCCGTGGACCACGCAGGCGATGATGCTGATCTACGACAGCTCGTTCGGCCGCTTGCGACCCCTGCCGCTCTACCTCAGCCCGTCGGGCCTCACCACGCTGGAGGCCGACAACCTCGACTTCACACTGGCACCGGGTGAGGGAATGGCCGGGAAGATCTTCGCCTCGAACCGGCCGATGCTGTGGGGAACCGCTCACGACATCCACATGGCGCAGGCCAACCTGGGCGAACAGACGCGGATCCAGATGCTGTCGCTGCGCCGCGGCGTCATCCTCTCTGCGATCGGCGCGCCGCTGGTGGTGGACGACGAGCTGATCGGTGTGTACCTGCTCACCTCCACCCGCCGCGAGCTGGCCTGGGATGAGGACGACCTGACGGTGGTGAGCGGCCTGGCCGGCGAGGCCGCCCGTGCCATCGCCCGGGCGCGACGCTACGAGCGGGAGCTCGACCAGGCGCATCTCGACAGCATCACCGGGCTGGCCAACCATCGCCAGCTCACCCGCACGCTCGACCAGGAGGTGGCGCGGGCGCGCCGTCGCACCCTGCCGTTGGGGGTGGTCTTCTGCGACCTCGACCGGTTCAAGACGGTGAACGACACCTTCGGGCACGCCGCCGGGGACCGCGTGCTGACCATCCTGGCGCGCGTGTTCCATGACTGCCTGCGCCGCGAGGACTCGGCCGCCCGGTACGGCGGTGACGAGTTCGTCTGCGTCCTCCCCGGCGCCGACCGCACAGAGGCCGACGCGGTCGGGCGCCGCATCGCGAGCTCCTTCGAAGCGCGGGTCGGCGAGGACCCGGAGCTGTCCAGTGCGGGAGCGACGATCTCGTGCGGGGTGGCCATCTTCCCCGACGACGGCGACAACGTCGAAACCCTGCTCGACCATTCTGACGCGGCGATGCGCATCATCAAGGCGACTCGGCACACGCCGGACCGCGACGCCCTTCGCGCGGTCTGAGCTTCCCAACGCCGCCGGGGTGCGTACCATGGTGCGCGGCGGGTCCAAGGCTGGGTTGCCCCGCTCGATGGGAGAGATGCATGGCTGAGGCGCCCGTGGTGGAACGCCCGGTGGCGGCGGCGGTCGACCACGTCAGCGTCGTCCACACCCGGCTCGGCCACTTCGACTACAAATGGGTGGCGCTCGCCGTCGTGCTCGGCGGCACGATCATGACAATCCTCGACTCGACGATCGTCAACATCGCCATCCCCACCCTCCAGCAC
>JALYTM010000247.1 GCA_030854305.1 Candidatus Dormiibacterota bacterium | reverse complement strand
GCTACCGCTGCCCGAGCTCTTCCCCGATCCGCTGCCGCTGCGACTGCCAGACGTGCCGCCCGAGCCCGAGCCGGTGGTGCCGGCCGGTGCCGCCGCGCGAGCGGTCGTCGCCGGGGTCCACGGTGCGCTGCACTGCGACGCCCCGACGGGGTTCTGGGAGGTCGATGCGCAGTTGGTGTTGGTACCGGCTGAGCCGAATGCGCTCGACATGTGGCCGGCGTCGGGCTGCTGCTGCTCGTGGCTGGTCACGCTCCATCCCTGGTGAGACGCCCAGTCGCCGAACTGCCCGACCGCCGCCTGCGCAGCCCAGGGGAGGTGCAGCGCGTCGGGGTCGACGGTGTGGAAGCGGACTGCGAACGGGTCGGCTGTGTCGGCCGACACCAGCGTGGCCGCGTAGGTCACCGCACCGTTGGGGGTCAGCAGCCCGTTGGAGCAGACGGCGGTCACCGCCTGCGCCAGCTGGTAGCCCTGGGCGGCCGCGGGGGCGACCGTCGGGTACCAGCTGGGGTCGTTGGCGGCGAAGCCGCGTGATGCGTTCGGCAGGTGGAGAACGACCACGCTCGCGGTGGTCGATCCCCAAGTCCGGCAGGCGACCGGGACGGAGGCGGTGACACCGGTCAGCGACACGGTGGCAGCGGCATGCGGTCCGGGCATGCTGATCGCCCAGCCGCTGGCGAGGAGGTCGCCGGGGTGGATGACGACAGCCGACAGGGCGGTGGCGACGTTGGTGAGCACCCCGGTGGACGGGGCCGCGGCCGACGCTCCTCCCGGCAGCAGTGCCGCCAGCCCGAGCACGGCGGCGCCGTTGGCCGCGAAGAGCCGGGGGACCATGCTCCGCCGGGCTCTGCGCCACGCGGCCGGCTCGATGGCGAGGCGGGGTATGTGCGCCGGCCTGGGGACGTTCATCGGCGCGGGCATCGGTGAATCCCCCCTGTCTGTTGCCGTGTCGGACGGAGGCTGCCGCGCGCAGTCCGGCCGCCTGCCTGCTTTCCTGTCGATCGCATCATACCATTCGATCGCGGCAGAGCAACAGTGCTGTGATGGCGGTGGGCGCCAACTCAGTTCGGATTGTGACGGGGTGATGACGGCAGTGCCGGCACGCGCGGTGGTGGACCCCCACGCGACGGCCTACCATTCACCGGGCCTCGCCGACCCCGCGAACGGAGGTGCAGCCCATGCCGTCCCCGTCTCCTGAGCGCATCCGCACCGTCGCCATCGTCGGACACAGCCACGACGGCAAGACGACACTGGGCGAGGCCCTCCTCCACGTCGCGGGGTCGACCTCCCGCATGGGCTCGACCGACCTGGGCACCTCCATCCTCGATGCGGAGCCCGAGGAGCAGCGTCGGTCGATGAGCATCGGCGCCGCCGTCGCCCATCTCGATTGGCAGGACCACCGCGTCAACCTGATCGACGTGCCCGGGTTCCAGGACTTCGCCGGCGAGATGGCGGCGGCCCTGGCGGTGGCCGACGCGGTGGTGCTGGTGGTGGCCGCGACCGGGTCGGTGCCCGTCGGGGCTGAGCTGGCGTGGGCGGCGATCTCGGACCGTCACACCCCCGTGCTCATCGTGGTCAACAAGATGGACAAGGAGAACGCCGCCTACGAGGCAACCGTCGACGCGCTGCGCGAGTCGTTCGGTCGCAAGCCCGTCGCCGTCGCCGTTCCGATCGGCAGCGCGGACGGTTTCCGCGGCTACGTCGACCTCGTCAACGACACCGCCCATGAGTTCACCGGCGGCGGAAGAGCCGGCGACGTCGACCTCCCCGAGTCGATGCGTGAGGAGGTGGAACGCGCCCACGCCGCGCTGGTCGACGCCGCCGCGGAGACGGATGACGCGTTGATCGAGAAATACCTGGGCGGCGTCGAGCTCACCGACGACGAGGTCCGCGGGGCGCTGCACACAGCCGCGCTCAGGGGCACGCTGGTGCCCATCGTGTTCGCGGCTGCCGCCGACGAGCGCGGTGCCGCGATGGTCCTCGACGCCATCGTGCGCTATTTGCCGGGGCCGTCCGAACAGGTCCACCGCGGCACCGACGCGTCCGGTCACGAGGTGGAGATCGCGTGTGACCCGTCGGGACCGCTGGTGGCCCACGTCTTCAAAACCACCGTCGACACCTTCGGAAAGGTCTCCTACTTCAAAGTGCTCAGCGGCACCATGCGGCCGGACACGCACCCCTACGACGTGCAGCAGGATGTCGAAGAGCGGTTTGCGCAGCTGGCCCGGCCCATGGGCAAGACCCTGGTCACCGCCGCGGAGGTTGGCGCGGGCGACATCGGGGTGGTGACCAAGCTTGCTCACGCGCGGACCGGCGACGCGCTCGGCGTCCGCGGCAAGGTGGTCACGCTGCCCCCGATCGACACGCCGTTGCCGTCGTACCGCGCGGCGATCACCGCCAAGGGCAAGGGAGATGAGGACAAGATCATGTCTGCCCTCGCCCGGCTGGCGGAGGAGGACCCGGCCTTCCACGTCGGCCGTGACCCGGTGACGGGTGAGGTGCTGGTGCACGGCCTCGGCGACGTGCACCTCGACGTGTCCCTGGAGCGCATCAAACGCAAGTTCGGCGTCGACGCCGTGCTGGCGCCCCCGCGCATACCCTACCGCGAAACCGTCAGCGGGACCGCCAGGGTGGCCCACAAGTACAAGAAGCAGAGCGGCGGGGCGGGCCTGTACGGCGACTGCACCATCGAGATCGAGCCGCTGCCGCGCGGAGAGGGCTTCGTGTGGGAGGACAAGATCTTCGGTGGTTCGATACCGCAGCAGTTCCGCCCGTCAGTGGAGAAGGGCGTGCGGCTGACCATGGAACAGGGCGCGGTCAGTGGCAACCCGATCGTCGACGTCAAGGTGCGGCTCGTCGACGGGTCGACGCACGCCGTGGACGGCAAGGACATCGCCTTCCAGATCGCCGGGTCGATGGCAATGCGGGAGGCGATGCAGAAGGCCACCCCAGTGCTGCTGGAGCCGGTCATGGACGTCCACGTGGTGGTACCGGAGCGCTTCATGGGGGACGTCATGGGCCTGCTCAACGGCAAGCGCGGCCGGGTGGCCGGGATGAACCCACTGGGCGACGGACGTGCCGAGGTGACCGCGCTGGTGCCGCAGGCGGAGATGTACAGCTTCCCCACGGAGCTGCGCGCGCTGACCCAGGGGCGCGGCCGCTACTCGATGGAGCCGGCCCACTACGAGGAGGTCCCGGCGCACGTCGCCCAGTCGATCATCGCTGCCCACAGCCGCGAGCACGCGGGAGCGGCCGTCTGACGTTCAGGCGACCAGCCCCGGCGGGCTCCGCCCGATGACCCTGCCGTCCGGCGCGGCCGCAGCTCGGCCGAGCACGCACGGATCGCTTGCTTATGCTGTCGCCACATCACAACACGAGAAGGAGAAGGCAGTGGGCGAGATGGTCGAATACCCGAGCAGCGGACACGTGTGCAGGGGCTACGAGGTCCGGCCCAAGGGTGGCCAG
>JALYTM010000246.1 GCA_030854305.1 Candidatus Dormiibacterota bacterium | reverse complement strand
ACCAGGCGGTGCTGCCGATCGCAGGCGTGGAGGGGCTGCAGCTGGCCATGTCGACGGACAGCTTCGTGGTCAGCCCACTGTTCTTCCCGGGCGGGGACATCGGTGAGCTGGCCGTCAACGGCACCGTCAATGACTTGGCCGTCGGCGGCGCCGTGCCGCTGGGGCTGTCGGCCGCGTTCATCCTCGAGGAGGGGCTGGACATCGCGGTGCTGCGCCGCGTGGTCCAGTCGATGCGTCGCGCCGCCGACGCAGCCGGGGTCAGCGTGGTCACCGGCGACACCAAAGTGGTTCCCCGGGGCAAGGCCGACCAGCTGTTCATCACCACCAGCGGGGTGGGCCTGATCACCGAGCCGGGCCGGCTGGGCATCGGGCGGATCCGCGCCGGTGACGCTGTGCTGCTCAACGGCGCCATGGGTGACCACGGCGCCACCGTGATGCTGGCACGCGGCGATGTCGACCTCGAGGCGGACGAGCTGGCCAGTGACACGGTCGCGCTCAACGGCCTGACCCGCGCGCTGCTCGACGGTGGCGTCGACGTCCACTTCATGCGCGACGCCACCCGCGGTGGCGTGGCCACCATCCTCAACGAGATCGCCCAGCAGACCGGCCTCGCGGTGGCGATCGACGAGGATGCGCTGCCGGTGCACGACGTGGTGCGCGGCGTCGCCGAGATCCTCGGCATCGACCCGCTCTACATCGCCAACGAAGGCAAGCTGGTGGCGATGGTCGCCGCCGAGGACGCAGAGCGCGCGCTGGCGTTGATGAGGTCGCGGCCGGAGGGGGAGGAAGCGGCGATCATCGGCGAGGTCCGCGCCGAACCGGAAGGGATGGTGTTCCTGCGCACCGGCTTCGGCGGCACCCGCGTGGTCGACATGCTGATCGGCGACCCGCTGCCGCGCATCTGCTGACGCCGCCTTCGAGCTACCCCGCGGGCGCGAACCGGCTGACCGTGCCTCCGCTGCTGATGACGCTGAGCACCTGACCCCGGCTGCACGTGTAGGTGTCGGTGGCCTTCCCCGGGTGGGCGGTGCTCAGCGTGGTCCCGTTGCGGGCGATCGAGTTGGTCAGGCCGCTGGGGTTGTCGAGGGTCACGGTCAGCGTGCCGCCGCCGGCGGTGACGTGGCCGGTCGCTGAACCCACCTGGGTGATCGTGTACATGGTGCCGTCAGCGGCCTTCCCGCTGTCCGGCTGGGTGGCGGTGTTGTCGATCCGCAGCGCGCCGTCGGCCGCGATGCTCAACACCTTGCCGGCGCCGCCGGTGATCGCGATGGTGCCGCCATTGCCGTCGCCAAGAGTGCCGGTGACCGACGTCGTCCTCCATGCGCCCACCAGGCACCGGTCCACCGTCGCGGCAGGCGATGGCGAACCGGTCGCAGCCGGCGTCGGGGTGGAGCCACAGGCGGCAACCCCACCGACAGCCATGGCGACCAGGGCCAACCGCGTCGCTGCCACTCGCATGCCTCCTCCGCAGTTCACTGACGGTTCCAACCGGTAGTGCACAGTAGCCCCCTGCCCGCCCGCGCCCATCGTGTCCCACCCCTGCGCCACAATGGCGCCGGAGCCGCGGTCCGCTCGACCCGGTCGAGCCGTACAACCTCGGCGTCGAGGAGGAGATGAGATGCTGGAGCTGACACCGAATACAGAGGGGTCGGCGGTGCCGCCGCGCAGCGCCTCCTTCGAAGACAAGATGGCCTACTACCGGTCACAGCACACCACCCGCGGCATCCGTGCCACCCACCTGGTGGGCATTCCGGCGGTGGCCGCGGCGCTGCCGCTGATGGCGGCGAGGCCCCGCGTGGGGGTGCCGCTGTTCCTCGCGGGGTGGACGCTGCAGATCATCGGCCACAAGGTGTTCGAGAAGAACAACCCGACGCTGACCAAGGGTTTCTTCACCTACCAGTTCTGCGGGCTCGCGTTCTGGTGCGAGGAGATGGCCGACCTCGTCGGTGGGCGTTCCGCGATTCTCGGCAAAGGCGCCGAGACGGAGGACTTCGAGTCGATGATCGCCGGCATCCCGGTGGGAGTCGGCCTGCCCGTCTGAGGTCGGCGCACCGGGGCCGCCCGGCTCCGCGCGATCTCCGCCGTGCCGAACTCTTCGCGTGTCTGATGCGGCAAACACACGCCGGTGTGGTAGGGTGTGCCCAACTGCAGTGCCGATTGGTGCGCTGTGGCTGTCCCTTGCGGTTCCTCTCCCCGCCCAGTGCGGGTCCCCCAAGCCAGGCAATTCGACACAGCTTCGAGGGGAAGCGCAGAGCCGAAGGGCTCAGGAGACCCATGACAACTTTCGCCGACATGGGCGTGCGTCCACGCACGCTCGAACACCTGCAGCGGGCGTCGATCACCACCCCGCTGCCGATCCAGACCGAGTCCATCCCGCTGCTGCTGCAAGGGCGCGACGCCGTCGTCGAAGCCCCCACCGGCTCGGGCAAGACCCACGCCTTCCTGATCCCGATGGTCGAGCGCCTCGCCGGCCACCGCAAGGAGGGCGGTCCCCGCGGCCTCATCGTGGCGCCGTCGCGCGAGCTCGCCAACCAGATCGGGGTGGTGCTGCGCACCGTCGACCCCGGGCTGCGCGTGGCGATGATCTACGGCGGCGTCGGCTACGGACCCCAGCTCAACGCGCTCCGCTTCCGTCCCGACGTGGTGATCGGCTGCCCGGGGCGCATCCTCGACCTCGCCGCCCAGGGTCGCGTCGACTTCAGCCAGGTCGAGTACCTGGTGCTGGACGAAGCCGACGAGATGCTCGACCAGGGCTTCGCGCCCGATGTCGAACGGATCATCGCGATGACACCCAGTGAGGGTCCGCGCCGCCGTCAGACCGTCCTGACCTCGGCCACCATGCCCAGCTGGGTGCAGACGATGGTCAACCGCCACCTCCACGAGCCCGCCCGCGTCAAGGTCGTGGAAGAGGAGTCGCGCCTCGAGCACGCACTGCTCCACGTCACCCGCGCAGGCAAGGCGGACACACTCTCACGGCTGCTGCGCAGCAACAAGGGTTCCGCGCTGGTGTTCCACCGCACCAAGCACGGGGCCAAGGGGCTGGCCCGCGACCTCAACGCGCGTGGCCATCGCAGCGTCGAGTTGCAGGGCAACCTGTCGCAGAACGCCCGTGACCGTGCCGTGGCCATGTTCCGCAGTGGCCAGGCCGATGTGCTCGTCGCCACCAACGTCGCCGCCCGCGGGCTCGACATCAGCGCGGTCACCGTGGTCGTCAACTACGAGCTGCCCGAGACCCCGCAGTGGCTGACCCACCGCGTCGGTCGCACCGCCCGCAACGGGGCCCACGGCCGCGCGTTCACGTTCGTCACCGACGAGGACGGCGAGAAGTGGAACAAGCTGCGCCGCCTCGGCGCACCCGAGCTTCCCGGTGCCGACACCGAACACCTGCTCAGCACCGGCGAGATCCGGCACGTCGCCATGCCCCGCCTGGCGATGACGTCGCCCGGCAACGGGCCGCGCCGTCGCGGGCCCGGCT
>JALYTM010000017.1 GCA_030854305.1 Candidatus Dormiibacterota bacterium | reverse complement strand
GCATCCCTCCGACTTCGTGCTGGTGGCGTGCGGGTTCGGATTCGGGCTGTCGGTGGTGCCGGTGACCGCCGCCATCCTCGGCGCCGTGGCGCCCGCATTCCACGGCGTCGCCGCCTCGCTGACCGTGGCCGCCCGCATGGTGGGCATGCTCACCGGGCTGTCCCTCCTCACCGCGATCGGCCTGCACCACTTCTATGCCACGCAGGCCACGCTGCCGAGTCCGTCGGCGCTCTGTCCCACCACACCGCTCAGCTGTCCCGCCTACAACACGCTCGAGACCGCGGCGGTGGTGGACGAGCTTCACGTCATCTTCGTGGGCGCGGCGATGTGCGCCCTGCTCGCTGCGCTGGTCGCGGTGGCGCTGCTGCGCCGCGATCGGGTCGTCCCAAAGCGACTGGCCCTGGGGAGCCTGTGACCGGGGGGGCGCGCATCGACGTGGACAACCGCGCGCGCAGCGTCGAGTACGTGCTCGACGCCATTCGCGCGTCGGCGCTGCAGCGCGGCATAGAGACGTACCTGGTCGGTGGCTTCGTGCGCGACCGGCTGCTGGGCCGCGTCGGCAAGGACATCGACCTGCTCACCGTCGACAGTGACGGCACCCCGATCCTTGCCGACATCGCCGAGCAGTTCGGCTGGTCGCGACCGCAGAGGTTCGAGCGCTTCGGGACCGGCCAGGTGCGCGGGGACGGCTTCGTCGTGGAAGCGGTACGCGCCCGCGCCGAGAGCTACGACCCCGAATCGCGAAAGCCGGACGTGCGACCCGGGACGCTCGAGGACGACATCTGGCGGCGCGACTTCACGGTCAACGCTCTCTGCCAGCGGCTCGACGGGCTGGTGGTCGACGTCACCGGTCGCGGGCTCGACGACCTCCGCGCCGGCGTGTTGCGAACGCCCCTGGACCCTGAGAGCACGTTCAGCGAGGACCCACTGCGCATGTTCCGTGCGGCGCGGTTCGTGGGGCAGCTTGGCTTCGTCACCGCGCCGGGCGTGAACGCCGCGATGGCGCGGATGGCGGCGCGCGCGAGCATCCTCAGCGTCGAGCGCATCAGCGAGGAGCTGCGCCGGCTGCTGCTGTCCGACCACCCGCGACAGGGGCTGGAAGTGCTGCGCGACGGCGGCCTGCTCACCGTGTGCCTGCCCGAGCTGATGGCGATGGTGGGCGTGGAACAGGGTGGGTTCCACATCTTCGACGTCTTCGACCACAGCGCTGTGACCGTCGAGGGTGTCGGCCCGGACATCATCAGCCGCGCCGGCGCGCTCTGCCACGACATCGGCAAACCACCGACGCACGCGGTCGCCACCGACGGCAAACACACCTTCTACGACCATCCGTCGGTCGGGGCGGTGCTGGCCTCGGAGATGCTCGGCCGGCTCCGCTTCAGCAACGACGAGATCGCCGCCGTCGCTGCGCTGGTCCGTCACCACCTGCGGCCCATCCAGTACCGGCCCGACGAGTGGAGCGACGCCGCGGTCCGGCGGTTGGTGCGCGACATCGGACCGCTCCGCGGCCGGCTGCTCGAGCTGGCGCGCGCCGACACCAGGGCGTCGTCGTTCCCCGACACAGTCGCCCTGGACGAGCTGGAGGCGCGCATGAACCGGCTCGACGCCGACCACGGCGTGTCGCGGATGCATCCGCCGCTGGACGGCACCGAGCTGATGCGGCTGGCCGGCGGCCGAGCGGCGGGGCCGTGGATCAAGGCCGTCCACCGCGCCCTGGAGGAGGCCGTGCTCGAGGGCGAGCTGCCGCCGGGCGACCGGGTCGCTGCGCTGGCGTGGCTGGAGCGCCATGCCGGCCTGCTGACGGATCCCTGAGGTCCGTCCCGGGGGGACGTGGGCGATAGAATCCGCTGTCCCATGATCACCCGCCTGCGCTGGTTCAAGCGCCTCGCCGTCGATCTGCCTCGCCAGGCTCGGCTCGCCTACTGCCTGATCCGCGAGCCGCGGGTTCCACTGCGCACCCGGCTGGCGTTCGCCGGTGGTCTGGGCGCGATCGTGACGCCGTTCATCAACCTGCCCGAGTCCATCCCTGTCGTCGGAGAGCTGGACATGTTGGCGTTGTCGCTGCTGGCGATGCGACTGTTCATCGCGGCATGTCCCGACGACGTGGTGGCCGATGTCGAGCAACAGATCCTCGAGGGACGGAGCCTGCTCGATGAGGACCTGCGCTCCGCCGAGCGCGTCGTGCTGTGGATCGCCGGACGGTTCTCCTCGCACGACGCCGCCAAGTGGGAAGTAGCATGATCACCCCAGCTCCGCGGTGCGGTGGGGCCGCACGCGCAGTGCGGGGTGCAATCGAACCGATAGAGGTGCATGCGTGAAAGTGCTGTTCGTCAAGGAGGTCCAAGGGACAGCCAAGGCCGGTGACGTCAAGGAAGTGTCACCCGGCTACGCCCGCAACTTCCTGCTCCCCAAGCGACTGGCGGTGGTCGCCGATGAGCGCGCCATCGAGCAGATCAAGCAGCGCGAGGAGGCGACGCGTCGCCGCACCGAGAAGGCGCTGACCGACGCGCGCGACATCGCGGCCCGGCTGCGCAAGCTCACCGTCACCATCTACGCCAAGACCGGCGAGGCGGGGCGGCTGTTCGGGTCGGTCACCAACGCCGACATCGCCACCCAGCTGAAGCGCGAGGCCGGCCTCGACGTTGACAAGCGCAAGATCGCGGTGGACCCGCCCATCAAGTCGCTCGGTCCACACGAGGTGACCGTCCAACTCCACACGGAGGTGAGTGAGACACTGCGCGTCGTCGTCGCCGCCCAGTGAGCGTTCACCCCGGCTCCGACCTGACCATGAACCTGACCGGCACGGTGACCGGCAGCGGACGTGTGCCCCCCAGCGACCTCGGTGCCGAGCGCGCCGTCCTGGGGTCGCTGATGATCGACGCGACGGCGATCGCCGAGATTCGCGACGTCCTCGACCCCGAGGATTTCTACTCCGAACGCCACGCCCACATCTACAGGGCGGCGGTGTCGCTGGCCGACCGCGGTGACCCCATCGACGAGGTCACCCTGCAGGCGCAGCTCGACCGCGGGCCCGGCTCCGGCCGCGTGGGGCTCGACTACATCTCCGAGTTGACCCTCGAGGTGCCGACGGCCGCCAGCGTCCGCCACTGGGCGGAGATCGTCATCAACTACGCGCTGCGCCGCCGCCTCATCGGTGTCGGCGGCGAGGTCGCGCGGCTGGGTTTCGACAACTCGATGAGTGCGCTCGACGCCATCGACAGCGCTGAGCAGAAGGTCTTCGCCATCAGCCAGGTCAAGGCCGCCGGTGAGGCGACCCACATCGCCCGCCTCGTGCACGACACCTGGGAGATCCTCGAGGACCGTCTTCGCAAGAAGGAGCTGATCAACGGCGTCCGCACCAACTACGCGCGGTTGGACGGGCTCACCCAGGGCCTTCAGCCGCAGGAGCTCATCATCCTCGCGGCTCGCCCGTCGGTGGGCAAGACGTCCCTTGCACTCAACATCGCGCGCAACGCGGCGGTGCTCGCCAAGATCCCGGTGGCGGTGTTCTCGCTGGAGATGAGCAAGCAGCAGCTGGTGCAGCGCCTGATCTGCAGCGAGGCGATGGTGGACTCGCACGTGCTGCGGTCGGGCCAGGCCAGCCAGACCGACTTCCAGCGCATCGCCGCGGCCATGGACAAGCTGACCCAGGCGGAGCTGTGGATCGACGACACTCCGCGGCTGTCGATCGCCACCCTGCGCGCCCGCGCCCGGCGCAT
Source organism: Candidatus Dormiibacterota bacterium (assembly GCA_030854305.1). Taxonomy (GTDB): domain Bacteria; phylum Chloroflexota; class Dormibacteria; order Aeolococcales; family Aeolococcaceae; genus Aeolococcus. Next base: position 8,474 of record JALYTM010000017.1, on the reverse strand, counting down.
GGTGGCGGCGCACGGCATCGGCCTGGTGGTGGTCGACTACCTGCAGCTCATGCACGGTGGCCGCCAGGAGTCGCGCGTGCAGGAGGTGTCCGACATCTCGTCGGGGCTCAAGGCTGTGGCCAAGGAGCTGAACATCCCCGTGCTGGCGCTGTCGCAGCTGTCGCGTGCCAGTGAGCAGCGCAACGATAAGCGCCCCCAGCTCTCCGACCTCCGCGACTCCGGCGCCATCGAGCAGGACGCCGACGTGGTGTTGTTCCTCTACCGGGAGGGCATGCACAAACCGGACGTCGACAAGTCGCGGACCGAGCTGATCGTCGCCAAGAACCGCAACGGCCCCACCGACGACATCGAGCTGGTGTTCGTCCCCGAGCAGACGATCTTCCGCGAGCCCTACGCGCACGACTGACGAAGAACTGGCGCATCTCGCGGACTAAATAAGCCGGTGGAGGTCATGGTCCTTGGCTGGCGTGCCGCTTTGGGAGGAGGTTGGGGATCGGCGTGCGTTGGCGTTGGGTTGCAGCGCCTGCTGGGAGGCCCGTACGCCGCTGGTCAGAGGTGCATTGCGTGGCGTACCATCCGGCGGCCATGTCAGCGCCATCGCTGCACCACAACGCGGAGGAGACACCATGCCCACGGTCATCGGCCATCACGACGTGAAAGACAAGGACCACTGGCTGGCATCTCCCAAGCGTGAGGAGGTCTTTGGTCCCCTCGGCGTCACCAATATCCGAACCTTCGTCGACCCGCAGAACCCGACCAGGGTGGCTGTTCTCATGGACGTCGCGGACCTGGACGCCGTCATGGCGGCGATGCAGACGAAGCCGATGGCCGATGCCATGGAATACGACGGCGTGATCCCCGAGAGCCTGGTACTCCTCGTCGAGTCGTAGCCGGTGGCCGCCGGCTGCTGTGAGCGGTCCTAGGGACTGAACAGCGGCCGGCGGAAGGGCCATGTCTCGGTGACCCACCGCGGTACGAAGTCGGACATCTCCTTCTCGAGCGGCGTGCCCACGCACGCGTCGACCAGCCACCAGGAGACCACGACGTCGCCGGCGGCAGCGTCGGTCGGCGGATCCAGGTAGATGCAGCCGAACATCTGCGACTCCTCCTCATCGAGGACGGCGTAGGCGAAGCTCGTGTGCGCAAGGTTCTCCCGCTCGTGGTGTTCGAGGTCTTCGAGGTCCGCCTCGAGCGTCATGGTCTCCGGAGGCCACCCCCATGCCTCGGCGTACTTGGCCCACAAGCGCGCCCGCGACCCCATGACCGCCGGGTAGTCGATGTCCACGTCACGTGCGCGGAGCGGCCGAACGTGCTGACCGCCGGCGAGGTCGACCCGTTCCGGATGAACGAAATCGGGCGGCAGCCAAGGCGTGGACATCGACGCCGCATGGTAGCCGCACGACCCACCCAAGAGCCCCACCTCGACACGGCATGCCAGCCAAGTACCCCCCCCGGAGGTGCGAAGGGGCTGCCTCCCGCCGGGAGCATCCGTAGCAGCAAGGAGACCACACCGCGCAGCGGAGTTGGCTCCGCCGCGTCTGCGAGGACAGCGACCAGAGGACGGCAGGCCCTCCGCACCGGCTTGCCGCCACCAGGTACGAGGACGCACCGAACCCCTCCCTTGTCAGCAGCGAGTCAGGTTTGCGCGTACCATGAGGCGCAGTGCCCCACGCGGAGCGATGAAAGCTTCAGCCGCCCCGTGATGGCCGAAGAGGTCGCGGTGTACTGGTTTGGTGACGTCCGTCGTCAACACAGTGACGGTCTGCCGATCGGATGTCCCGGCGCGGTACACCGGTGGTTAGATGATTCGCGATGAGGATCTCAATGCGTAGGATCCGTGCCCTGTTTGGATCGCCGTGGCTTCGTGTCGCCGGCACCATCGGTGGCGTCGTGTTCCTGGTTCACAACGTTGACATGGGCAAGGCTGCCAGCAGCCTGGTCAATGCTGACTGGCGCTGGATGTCCCTCGCAATCCTGCTCACGTGTCTCGCCTGCGTGGCCTCCGTGTTCGAGTGGGGAGTGCTGCTCCGGAGCAGCGCCGGGATGGGCGGCCGCAACCTCAGCGCCGCCGAGGCGGAGGATCGCCGGCGTCACAACCACATCCTCAGCTGGTCCCGCCTCTCCTCCTCCTACCTGCAGAGCCTCTTCTTCAGCCAGCTCCTCCCCGCCGGAGTCGGCGGTGACGCGATGCGGACCGTGGAGATGGGCAAGGTGGTGGGCCACGGCAAGATCCTCGCCTCGCTGGCGGGGAGCCGAATGGCCGGGACCCTGGGCATGGCGTTCTGGGGCCTCGCGGCCGCGGTGCTGCTGCGCGGCTGGATCGGCGCCGGCTCGCTGGTGGGCGCGTGCGTCTTCGCCGGGCTGATGGTGATGGCCTGGATGGCCGCCCTCGCCGCTGACCACCTGGTGGGTCGTCACTACCTGGCGCGCAGCTCCCGCGCCTTCCTGCGCACCCTCGGCTCCTTCGCCCAGACCTTCTCGGGCTACCGCCGCCATCCCCACGCCATCGTCCAGTGCATCGTGGTAGGCGCGGCCGGCTGGGGCGTCAACATCCTGGCTCTCGACCTCTTCGCGCGCGCGATCGGCGTTGACATCAGCTGGACTGTGTTCGCGGTGGCAATCCCGGTGACGCTGGTGGCGACCCTGACCCCCTTCTCGATCAACGGGCTCGGCATCCGCGAGGGGGTCCTGGTGGGCATGCTCGCCCACGCCGGCGTCTCCAGCGGCCACGCCGCCGCCATGTCGGTTCTCGTCGACCTGCAGATGCTGCCCTTCGGGATCCTCGGCGCGGGGCTCTGGATGCGCCATCGCCGACAGTCGGCCGCGGCGTCGATCCGCGAGGTCGCCGCCGCGGAACGGGACGGCTTGGACCAGGTCGCCCGCGAGACGGTCCCCGGGCTGGGCTGACCCGCCCGGACCGGTCAGGCGCCGATCAGCTCGATGCGGTTGCCGAACGGGTCGTCCACGTAGGTGCGGTCGTGTCCCTCGAAACGGTCCGGCTCGGCGCACTCGTACCCGGCCGCGCGCAGCCGCTCCCGCAGGGACGTTAGGTCGTCGACCAGCAGTGCCGGGTGCGCCTTGCGTGCCGGCCGGAACTCGGTCTCCACGCCGAGGTGCAGCTTGACGTCATCGCTCTCGAACCAGCATCCACCCCGTCGGGCCAGCTCGGCGGGCTTCTGCCGCTGGGGCAGATCGAGCAGGCCCGCGTAGAACGCCACAGCCCGTGGCTCGCCGCCGGGCGGCATGGCCAGCTGGACGTGTTCGATGGCGCGGACGGTCATGTCCCAATGGTCCCACGGCGGGTGTGCGGGTCGCCTCAGCACCCGACGACGGCGACGGCGAGGCAGCCATTGGTGCAACGGACCGCAAACGCGTCGTTGACGGTGCGGTTGGCGTCGAACGACAGCCCATACACTCCGGGCACATGATCGGTCAGTTGAGCGACTTCCTCGCTGCCCACGCCGAGCGGATTGCTGATGAGATGAAGCGCTCCAGTGCGGAGGTGGAGAGCCGTCGCTCGAACGGCGCCGACCACAGTCCAAAGCACCTGGTCAACGCCGTCCTGGTCGCGCTCACCGCCGATGACCTGATCCCGATCACCACCTACTTCGACCTCAACGGTGAGCGCGGTCCCGGCATCGAGAACCGCCTCGACACCGCCCTCAGCCGCCTCAGCGCGCTCCGTCGCGCCACCGTGAGCGTCGCCGATGCAGCGGTGAACGGGACCGACCGAGCCGCCCTCGCCGCCTCGGCGGCCGACGAGCTGGAGGCGCTCAGCCGCCGCCTGGCGAGCGACGTCACCGGCGCGCTGGGCGGCAAGGTGGCCTCGATGGCCACCTCGAGCACCGCGCGAGGCACCTCGATGAGCATCACCATGCACGAGCTGCGGCGACCGCTGACCATCCTCAACAGCTACGGACAGCTGCTGTCGACCGGCATGCTCGGACAGCTGCCGGACACGGCGATGGTGGCAATCGAGGGGATCACCGCCAGCACCGAGATGATGGTTCGCATGGTCAACGCCATCGCCGAGGTGTCGCGCCTCGAGGACCCCGACGACAAGCTCAACCTCGAGGTGATCTCCATTGACGAGATCGTCACCGGCGCGGTCGACCACGTGAGCATGGAGGCGAAGCTCCGCGACACGGTCATCGAGGTCGACACCACCAGCGACGTGACCATCAGGGGCGACCGCCGCCGCCTCACCCTGGCCCTCACCAACATGGTCGGCAACGCGGTGAAGCATGGTCCTCCCGGGTCGATCATCACCGTGCGCGCGTTCGCCGACGACGCTGGGGCGCACTTCATCGTGCGCGACCGCGGCCACGGCTTTCCCGCCGGCGACGCGGCCCACCTCTTCGACAAGTACTTCCGGTCCGTCGCCGAGCGTCAGCGCAAGGTTCCCGGCAGTGGCCTCGGCCTGTTCATCGTGAAGACCGTGGCGCAGCGCCACAATGGCTCGGTCTCGGCTCGATCCACGCCCGGCGAGGGCGCGGAGTTCGAGATGATCATTCCGATCAACCAATAGCAGGGGCGACGGGCCGGGCACCGCGCCCGCGGAGCACGGCATGGACAGCACCGCCCCGACCCGACGCGAACGCGACTCGATGGGCGAGTTCGACGTCCCAGTCGACGCCTACTACGGCGCCACGTCGATGCGCGCCATGCGCAACTTCCCGATCAGCGACCTGCGCTTCAACCGCAGCTTCATTCGCGCGCTCGGACTGATCAAAGGGAGCGCCGCGACCGTCAACAACCGCCTCGGACTGCTCGATGACACGCTCGCCGTCGCCATCGTCCAGGCCGCCGACGAGGTCGCCGCGGGGCGCTTCGACGACCAGTTCGTTGTCGACATATTCCAAACCGGGAGCGGCACCTCGACCAACATGAACGTCAACGAGGTGATCAGCAACCGGGCCATCGAGCTGCTCGGGGGCGAGCGGGGGTCGCGCACGCCGGTGCATCCCAACGACCACGTCAACATGGGCCAGTCGAGCAACGACGTCATCCCCACCGCCATCCACGTGGCCGCCGCGGTGGAGATCCACGAGCGTCTTCTCCCCGGGCTCGCGCAGTTGGAGACGTCACTGCGCGCCAAGTCCACGGAGTTCTGGGGGGTTATCAAGACCGGCCGCACCCACCTCCAGGACGCCACTCCGATCAGGCTCGGCCAGGAGTTCCTCGGCTGGGCGGGACAGGTGGAGCGGGCGCGCCGGCGCTCCGAGGCAGCAGTCGGCGAGCTGACCGAGCTGGCGCTGGGCGGCACTGCCGTGGGTACCGGCGTGGGCATGCACTCGGAGTTCGCGTCCAGCGTGATCGCCCGGCTTGGGGAGCTGTGCGGCGTCGACTTCCGCGAGTCCGACAACCACTTCCAGTCGCAGGGCACGCTCGACAACGTGGTCGCCGCCAGCGGCGCGCTGCGATCGGTGGCCGTCTCGCTCTACAAGATCGCCTCCGACATCCGGTTGCTCGGCATGGGCCCCCGGGCCGGGCTCGGGGAGCTGGAGCTGCCGGTGGTGCAGCCGGGGTCCTCGATCATGCCGGGCAAGGTCAACCCGGTCATCGCCGAGTCGGTGACCATGGTTTCCGCCCAGGTGATCGGCAACGACGCCACCGTGGGCTTCGCCGGGGCGGCCGGGTCGTACCTCGAGCTCAACGTGATGATGCCGGTGGCCGCGTACAACCTTCTCCAGTCGATCGAGATCCTCGCGGCCGCCGCGGTCAACTTCGCCACCCAGTGCATCGACGGCATCCGGGCCACGGAGAACGGTCCCGCGCTGGTCGAGCGTGGGCTGATGACCGGGACCGGCCTGACCCCCCGGATCGGCTACGACGCCACCGCTGCCATCGCCAAGGAGGCGTACGCGAGCGGACGGACGGTGCGCGAGGTGGCTCGGGAGCGCACCGACCTCAGCGAGGAGGAGCTGACCACCCTGCTCGACCCGGAGGCGATGACCGTCCCCGGCCGCGGTGACGGCGCCGGCTGACGCGGCCTCCGTTCAGCTTTGACACCCATGTCAATTACACTTCCGACATGACGGAACTGACGGCGAAGCCTGTCCTCTGTGTGGTCGGAGCGGGCGCCATGGGCAGCCAGATCGCGCACCAGGCAGCGCTCCACCACGTCGAGGTCCGCCTCTACGGCCGCAGCGACGAGCGCCTCCGCACCTCAACCCAGCAGTGCGCCACACTCCTCCGCAAGCGCGTCGACAAGGGATCGCTGGAGCCGGACGCCTACGCGGCGGCGCTGGGCCGGGTCACCACCACCACCGACCTGGAACGGGCAGTGGCCGGAGCGGCGGTGATCATCGAGTCGGTGTCCGAGGAGCGGGACACCAAGCGGGCGGTGCTCGAGGCCATCTCCGCCTGTGCCGCCGACGACGCGGTCATCGGCACCAACTCCTCGACGCTGCCGTCGTCGTTCTTCGCCGACGCGGTGCGCAACCCCGGCCGCCTGGTGAACATCCACTTCATGAACCCGGCGCTGGTGATGCCGTTGGTGGAGGTGGTGCGCGGCGAGCACACCGCCGCCGACACCGTCGATCGGGCGATGGAGTTCGCCCGCAGCATCGGCAAGGCGCCGGTGCTGGTGGAGCGCGAGGTGTTCGGGTTCGTGGCCAACCGCATCCTATTCATCGCCATGCAGGAGGCGCTCACCCTGGTGGAGAACGGCGTGGTCACCGCCCAGGACTGCGACCTCGCCGTCCGCAACGGGCTGGGCTGGCCGATGGGTCCTTTCGCCATCGCCGACCTGGTGGGCCTCGACGTCGTGGAGGCGATCCTCGCCGAGGGTGAGCGTCAGACCGGACAGGAGAAGTGGGTGCCCCCCCTCCTCCTCACCGAGCGCGTGGAGCGCGGTGAGCTCGGCCGCAAGACCGGGCACGGGTTCATCGTCGGCAACTGAGACCGCTGGGGTCGCAGGCGGTCAGGAGAGCCCGACGTGCTCGAGCACGTCGGCCACGCCGGCTTCCTGCGGGCCTGCGCACACCGCGTCGGCGCTGGCCAGGACGTCGGGTCGCGCACCGCGCACCACCACCCCGATGGCGGCGCCGGCGAGCATCTCGGCGTCGTTGCCGGCGTCGCCCACGGCCACCGCGTCGCTGAGGCGCAGCCCGAGCCGCTCGAGAACCATCCCCAGCGCGATCGCCTTGCTGACGGCGGGGTTGACCACCTCGACAAACTGCTCCAACGACCGCGTCACCCGGGCGCGGGGGCCGAACACCTCGCCGTATGTGTGCACCGCCGCGTCGCTGACCGCCGGGTCCTCGCTGACGACCACCACCTTGGTCGTCCCGCCGGTGACCACCTCGGCGAGGTCGTCGACGAAGGTGATCGGCACCCCGGCGATGCGCGAGTAGAGGCGCCCTTCCGGCCGGTCCTCGTCGCAGAGGAGCTGGTCGTCGATGTACGCCTGCACGTGCCAGCCGCCGGCGTGCGCGATCTCCACCGCTCGCCGCGCGATCGACCCGTCCAGCCCCACCTCGAGGATCACTGAGCCGTCCCCCACCGGCTCCGGCTGCTGCCGCACCAGCGCGCCCTGGTAGCAGATCAGCGGCTGGGTGACGTTCAGCTGCCGTGCCCAGGGGAGGGTGGATCGGTACATCCGGCCGGTGGCAAGGATCACCGGTACCCGCTCGGCCGCGGCACGCACAGCGGCGCGCGTCCGCGGGTGCAGCCTCAGGTCGATGTCGATCAGGGTGCCGTCGATGTCGAGCGCCACGGCCTTGGGCACGGTTTCGACGACGAGGTCGGAGATCGCGGGTGGCGCGGGCCGGTCGGGGGCTGCGGCGGCACCGCTCATGGGGTGGCAGGGGGCGGAGCGCTCGTCCGGGCATCCCGGTTGACCGCGTTGACGGGCAGGCGGCCGTTCAGCACGTTGAGCGTCGACACCATCTCCGTGAAGGGAGACGGCAGAGCAAGCGTGCGCGGGACCTCGGCCACGCAGTCGATCTTATTCGGCCGCAGCTCAGGGGCCGACCCGCGCCGGTTGTCAGGTACACTGGGCTGGTCTTGCGTTCATCTTTCAGAGCGCGGTCGCACAGACCGCCGGTCGCGAGGCCCCGTCCCGCCGCACAGAGCGTGGACGACGAGGCCGCGACAGAACCGCTGCAGCAGTCCGCTCCCTTCGACCGGCTGGGACTCAGTGCTGCCATGCTGACCACCGTCCAGGAGATGGGGTTCACCGTGGCCACCCCCATCCAAGCCGGCGCCATTCCGCCGGCACTGCGCGGCCAGGACGTGATCGGCCAGGCGCATACCGGCAGCGGCAAGACCGCCGCGTTCGGCATCCCCATCATCGAGCAGCTCGATCCCCGCAACGGCCCGGTGCAGGCATTGATCCTGTGTCCCACCCGCGAGCTCGCAGTCCAGGTTCACGACGAGATCACCACCCTGGCGGCTCGTCACGTCATCACATCCGTGGCCATCTACGGTGGCGACTCGATGGTACGTCAGCTCGATGCCCTGCGTGGAGG
>JALYTM010000245.1 GCA_030854305.1 Candidatus Dormiibacterota bacterium | reverse complement strand
GTTTCGAGGAGATCGCCAAGTACCGGGCCGCGCGGCGCATCTGGGCCCGGCGCCTGCGCGACAAGTACGGCGCGCGCAACCCCAAGAGCTGGCAGCTGAAGTTCCACACCCAGACGGCGGGCTGCTCGCTGACCGCGCAACAGATCGAGAACAACGTGGCCCGCACCGCCTTCGAGGCGATGGCAGCCGTGCTGGGGGGCACCAACTCGCTGCACACCAACTCGATGGACGAGGTGCTCGCGCTGCCCACCGAGAAGGCGGCCCAGATCGCGTTGCGCACCCAGCAGATCCTCGCCTACGAGACCGGGGTTCCCTCGGTCGCCGACCCGCTGGCGGGCAGCTATTTCATCGAGGACCTGACCAACCGCATGGAGGAGGCGGCAGAGGCCTACTTCGCGGCCATCGAGGAGCGGGGCGGGATCGTCAGTGCCATCGCCGAGGGCTACCCACAGCGGGAGATCGCCGAGGCAGCGTTCCGGTACCAGTCACAGCTCGACTCCGGGGAGCGGGTCATCGTCGGCGTCAACGCCTTCACCGAGTTCGCCGACTCCGCCGCGCCGGACGTGCTGGTGATCGACCCTGCGGTCGAGGGCGAACAGGCCGAGCGGCTTCGCGTGCTACGCGCCGGCCGCGATAACACGTCGGTGGCCACCCGCCTCGAGGCCCTCAAAGAAGTTGCCGCCGGCAGCGACAACACCATGCCGGCGATCATCGACGCGGTGCGCGCGCGCGCCACCGAGGGCGAGATCATCGCTGCGCTGCGCGACGTGTTCGGCGTGTACCACGAGACGCCCGTCTTCTAGCCCTTCCGCACCTCCTTGGAACGGCCGGGTGCAGAGCAGGACTCAGGGGTCCTGAGGAGCGCGCTGTCTTCGCCGGCGCACCCACGCCATCGTGGTGCGCTTGCGTTCGATGAGAACCTGCTCACGCTTGGACAAAGTATCGCTCCAGAGCGTCATGCGATCGATTGGCCGGGGTCCCAGGGCCCGCCACAGTGCGGACGCCCTCGCCGTCGTCACGCGCTTGCGTTCGATGAGCCTCATCTCCCGCCTGGAGAGCATGCCGCCCCCTGTCCCCACCAGGTCGAACGGCTCCCGCGGTGTTGGTACCACCGCCATCGAGTCACCACTCGGCACACTGTCGAGGAAGGCGGAGAGCCTGTCCGCGGGGCTGAGGCCGGGGTCGAGGCGCTCGAGCACCGCGAAGAACTCGAGTTCTCCGACCGGCGACGGTTCGAAACCGGCGAAGCGGTAGTCGAGCAGGTCCAACCGCATGAGCTGGCCCATGAGATCGACGAAGTCCGCGTCTGAGAACACCCAGCAGTGGGTGTCGACGTACTCGTCAGTCCGCGCTGCTCGCCGGGCATGGGCCCATCCCTGTGCCAGGTTGCTCGGAATATTTTCGTCATACGCCTTCGAACCCCGCCAGAGGGCAGCGGTGTCGACCTCGATGGACCGGCTGAAGTAGTCGAAGATCGCGCGCACGGACGGACGCCGGAGGTGCAGAAGGTGCGCTTCCACCACCTCGGCCAGGTCGCTGCGGCGGCGGCGGACGTCGAAAGTCAGCCGCCGGTCCGGAACAACGAGGCACAAGCGCCCACCCGGCTTGAGCACCTCCGCGACCTCGCGGAGCCATCCGACCAGGTCGGGAACGTGCTCGATGACGTGGGCGGCGATGACGTGGTCGAACGGCGCCGCGTCGGCCGCCGCCTCAGCGAGCGTCTGCGATCCCCACACGAACGCAACCGGCACGATCTTGTCGATGTCGATGCTGGGAACGTCCGCGTACTTTTCGCGCAGACCAAGCGTCGACATGTGATCCGCGTACAGGATCGGACCGATGTCCGGCGTGACCACAGGGTTGACCAGTGGGCCGATTTCCAACCCGCGCCCGTTGGCGACGTCGACGTGGCGTCGCACCAACTCCAGTCGCCGCTGGCGCACCTCCTGGTCGCGATCCACTCCCACCCCTCTCGTGCGCACCTTGTCCCGACGCCGGATTCTATCGGCCGGGGGCGCGGTCCGAGGCCGATCGGATCATCGCCGGATGACGATGTTGAGCACCACGGTGAGAACGATGCTGGCCAGGATGCAGCTGACGATCGGGAAGAAGAAGCTGCTGTTCTGGCCCTGGATGGAGACGTCGCCAGGGAGCTGACCGAACGGCAAACGGCCGCCGAGCGCCAGGAAGCCACCCACGGCGGCGATCACCAGTCCGATCACCAGCAGGACGCGTCCGAGGTTGCCGAGGTCCACGGCTCCACGGTAGCGCAGGCCCGTCGCGCTTTCAGCCGTCATCACCGCTGCGCTACAGTCGGGGAGACGGATCCACTTCAAGCAGGTCCCGCGAGGCCGGCAAGGGATGCGGTTCACCGCGCGTCGCGGTGTGCGTTCCTGCGCGGGCAGCGGTCCCGGGAGGCGTGGCGATGACGGTGGCGAGGGCGAGGGCACACACGCTCGAGCACGTGGTCAGTGCCTCACAGTTCGACCGGGGCCTGCTCGACAGCATCTTCGCCCGCGCCGCCGCGCTCGAGGGCACCCGCGGCCACAGCCTCGCCGGCCGGATCATGGCGACGCTCTTCTACGAGCCGAGCACGCGCACACGCCTCAGCTTCGAGTCGGCGATGCTCCGGCTCGGGGGGTCGGTGCTCGGCACCGAAGCGGCGTACGTGTTCTCCAGCGCCATGAAGGGCGAGACGCTGGAGGACACCATCCGCATGGTCACGGCGTATGCCGACGTCATCGTCCTGCGCCACGACCAGGAGGGGGCGGCGGCCCGGGCGGCCGCGGTGTCGAGCATCCCGCTGATCAACGCCGGGGACGGGCCCGGTGAGCACCCCACCCAGTCGCTGCTCGACCTCTTCACCATCGATCGCGAGCTGGGGCACATCGAGGGGCTCCACGTCGCCTTCTGCGGCGACCTGCGCTACGGACGGACGGTGCGCTCGCTGGCTCGCCTGCTGGCGCTGTACCCGGGCGTGCGGGTCAGCTTCGTCGCTCACCGCGTGGTGCAGGTCGGGGAGGACGTGCGCCGGTCGCTGGACGAGCGCGGCGTTCCCTACACGCTGCACGAGCGCCTCGACGACGTCATCGCCGACGTGGATGTGGTGTACCAGACGCGCGTGCAGAAGGAGCGGTTCGCCGACCCCGAGGAGTTCGAGGTGGCCCGGGGCGCTATTCGGATCGACGCCGCCACCATGACCCGCCTCGGCGAGCACAGCATCGTGATGCACCCGCTGCCGCGCGTCGACGAGATCGCGCCCGAGGTCGACGACGATCCCCGGGCCGCCTACTTCCGGCAGGCCGCCAACGGGGTGGCGCTGCGGATGGCGCTGCTCGAAGAGCTGCTCGGGTGAGCCAGGCCGCCGCGTCTCTCGAGGGCCGCCCCTGCCTGCTCGACGGCGCGGCCGTGGCGCGGACGATCATCCGCTTGGCCCACGAGATCGCCGAGCGTCACCCCGGCGAGCAGATCGTGCTCGCCGGCGT
>JALYTM010000244.1 GCA_030854305.1 Candidatus Dormiibacterota bacterium | reverse complement strand
AGCTGGCGCAGCTCCCGACCAGCATCGAGGAGCTCGTCGTCCGACGCCGACTTGTCGCGCAGTTGGACCACGTCGACGCCGCCGCGCAGCGCCGCTTCAGCGATGTCCGGGCGTGCGGCGATGACCAGATAGAGGCGGGCGGCGTCGATGGGCATGCCGGGTCAGCGAACCTCGCTATAGTGCCAGCACACGGGAGCCTCACAGGGGGGCTGAGAGGGCGGCCGTTGCCGCCGACCGTCGAACCTGACCCGGGTCATGCCGGCGTAGGGAGGTGGAGCGCGTGGTCGAGCGGACCGACCTGGTCGTCGTCGGGGGCGGCGTCATCGGCCTGGCCTGCGCCTGGCGCGCAGCACAGCGCGGTCTGACCGTCAACCTGCTCGAGCGCTCGTCCCCAGGAGCCGGCGCCTCCGGCGTGGCGGCGGGCATGCTGGCCTCCGTCGGCGAGGTGGACTTCGGTGAGGGCCGTTTCGCGGCTCTCACCATGGCAGGGGCGGACGCCAGGCCGATCTTCGCCGCGGACCTCGAGCTGATCACGGCACGCCACCGTGCCGGTGATCCTCGACGCGGGCATCGGCACCGCGTCGGCGGCGCTGGCGATGGAGCTCGGCTGCGACGCCGTGCTGGCCGCCAGTGCCATCTCGCGCGCCGCCGACCCGCAAGCCATGGCGACGGCGCCGCGGCTGGCTGTGGAAGCCGGTCATGCCACGCGTCACGCGGGCCGCATCCCGAGACGTTTCTACGCACACGCCTCGACGACCGACCAGGGCATTGCCGAGCTGGCATAGACCACCCATGTCACAGATGGCAACAATCACCAGCGACCCAGACGTCAGTGAAGGGACGGCGGCCTTTCATGGCACGCGGCCTCGGCACGTCGGACACATGGTCCTCGAGAGCCATGGCATGGCGCCCATCCCCGAAGATCAACGCTATGGCGCATCGTGGCGGAACTTCACCGTCTGGTTCGCCCCCAACCTGGAGCTGTCCGGAGTCTTCACCGGCACGTTGGCATTCACCATGGGATTGGGCTTCTGGCCCGGTTTCATTGCCATCGCACTGGGAGTTGTGTTGGGCGCCATCCCCGTCGCGCTGCTGGCGACGTGGGGACCAAAGACCGGGATGGGTCAGCTGCCGCTGGCCCGTCTGCCCTTTGGCAAGACCATCGCCCTCCCTGCGGGAGTGCAATGGCTCAGCTCCGTTGCCTGGGACGCGCTTGTCGGGCTGTTCGGTGCGGAGGCAGCGCAGCTGCTGTTCCACGTCCCCTTCTTCGTGGGCGTGATCATCGTGCTCGCCCTGGAGGGGACGATCGGCTTCCTGGGGTACGAGTTCATCCATCAACTCGAGAAGTGGGGGAGCGGCGTTCTCGCGGTTCTCTTTGCCGTGCTGTCGGTCAAGATCCTCCAGCACGGCAACATTCCGATCGACAGCACCGTGCACGGCGGTGCAGCGGTCGGCGCCTTCATCCTGATGACCACCATCGCCTTCAGTGGCTCTTTCAGCTGGGCGAGCTACGCCGCCGACTACAGCCGCTATCAGAGGAAGGAGACGCGATCATCGCCCATCTTCCTCTGGACGCTGTCGGGGCTGGCCGCATCCTTCATCTGGATGTACGCGATCGGATTGGCCGGCGCCAAGATCTTCGTCGATCAGACTGCTGGCGGGGTGCAAGCGCTGGTGGGTGGCGGTTTCCTGGGGATCCTGGCGTTGATAGCCGTCATGTTTGGAGCGGTCACCAGCAATGCGATGAACGACTACTCAGGATCATTGGCCATCCAAGCAGCTGGCATCAGGATAAGGCGGAATTGGAGTGCCGCCGTGGGGACACTCCTCGCGTTCGTTCTGATCCTCTGGCTGAACTCGGGGAACCTGTCCAGCAAGTTTCAAAACATCCTGCTCTTCACCGCCTACTGGATCGCCCCCTTCTTGGCGATCATCCTGATCGACTGGTACCAGCGCCGCGGCAGCATCAGCAGAGAAGGCCTCGCACGTCTCATGACCTTCACGAACCTATCGATGGGATGGCCGGCGCTCGCCGCTCTCCTGGTCGGCTTCGCTGCGATGGTGCCGTTCATGAACACAGGGCTTGTTGTCGGGCCGGTGGCCAATGCCCTTCACGGCGCAGATCTCTCGTTCTACGTTGGCTTCATGGTCGCCGCCATCGTCTACTCAGCGCTGTGCAGACTCCATGCTGGCCAGATTGCGGTGAGGGCAGCGTAGAAGTGGAACTGCAGCAAGGATCCTCAGGGAATCGCCAACCCGGCTCCGCGACCGGCACTCGGCTGGTGATCTGGTAGCGGCCCTGGAGATTGATGGCTCGGGACGGTCTTGCCTCCGGCGGCCGCTCGGCGCTGTGCGCGCCTCTGTGGCCGGACAGACGGCTGAGCGGCTACCGCGTTGGGATCCTGCACGGATCCTCGTCACAGGCCGACCTGTGGGTGGAATGAGCGGCCGATGGAAAGCGAGCAGAGTCGGGGTTGGCCGACCGTCGATCCCCACGCTGCCGACCGCACCAAGGTCACCCCTCCCCTCGTGCGCGAGGACCGCTCCCTGCTCCGCTGCGCCGACAAGCTCGGGTCCGCCGTCAGAGGGGCGGACGACATCACCACTACTCGGCTCACCGCCGAAGCCTGCCGCGCGGTCGAGCAGCTGGTCCACCAGCTCACCCACCTCCAGAAGACGCAGCAATGCCGTGCTCGGGAGGCCATCCGTCGGGGCCGGTGTCCGCCGCGCTGACAAGCTCGCATCCGCCGTCAGGGCCGCGGATGACACCACTCCCACTCGGCTGGCGTCGGGGCGGTGTGGGCGACAAGTCTCTACGACCGCCGTGGGGTAGGTAGCGGCAACGCTCGAAAGCGTCAGAATCGAGCAGTCAGGTGCCCCCGCTCGGGGGCCCGTGGAGATCACCATGAAGCAGCCCCGGATCAGCGCGACGGACGCCGCGCGGACCCGCATCGAGCAGGTGCGCGCGAATCGCAAGCAGCCACAGGCCGGCCTGCGGATTGCCATCACCGGTCGCGAGAACGGGGCCTTCGTCTACGACATGCAGATCGTCGCCCCCGGTGATGAGCGGCAGGGCGACATCATCGTCGACGCCCTCGACGGCATTCCCATCCACATCCCTCTGGCGTCAGCGCCATATCTCGATGGGATCACCCTCGATGCCGATCTCCCCATGGGCGCGGTGCGCGTTGAGAACCCCAATCCGCTGTGGCTCGATCCCGTCGCCGAAGCGGTGCAGCGCCTGCTCGACAACGAGATCAACCCGTCGGTTGCGTCCCACGGCGGTCACATCGATCTGCTCGATGTCGTGGAAGGGGTCGCGTTCATTCACATGGGCGGCGGCTGCCAGGGCTGCGGCATGGCGGAGGTCACCCTCGGTCAGGGGGTGCGCACCGCAATCCTCGACACCTTTCCCGAGATCCGCGAGGTGCGCGACACCACCGATCACGCCCAGGGCGCCAATCCCTACTACCAGGCGGCCAAGAAGTAGC
>JALYTM010000016.1 GCA_030854305.1 Candidatus Dormiibacterota bacterium | reverse complement strand
GTGGCGAGAAGCGTGACCGGGGTCACCACACGCCGCAGCGAGTCGAGATCGAGCGAGATGCTCGCCTGGAACACCAGGCCGGGCACGAACGCCAGGAGGATGAGGTCCGACCCGACCACGGCCGGCCGGCCCCCCGGGATCAGCCCGACGAGCACCCCGCCGGCCGCCAGCACGACCGGGTACGGGATGCGCGAGCGGTGCGACACGGCGCGTAGCGCGATTGCGGCGACGCTGAGGATGACGAGGAAGGCAAGCAGCCTCTGGGCCGACGACATCGCTGGAGAATAGCGGCGCCGGGTGCACAGCTCCGCGTCCGATGCCAGGGTCGCGTCCGCCGCCCAAGCTCGGAGTGGCCACAGCCGGAGGGCGTCGAGGCGAGAGAGCAACCCTAGTGCGCATCACGACCAGGACCGCGAGCCGGCCCCGCGCCGACAGGGTGGCGGTGCCTCCTACAGAACGGAGACGAGAAGGCGGATGGCGACGCCGGCGAGGGCCAGCGCGACAAGCGCCGCACGGCGGCCGTCCCGACGCGGCGTTCATCTGGTTACGAGGACGGCTGAGAGCGCCTGTGTCCAGCCGGGTCCGATCGCGTCGCCTACCGCGGGAGGTCAGCCGAAGATCCAGCGCCGGCGGCCATCCGCTCTGCGAGCGTAGTGATATGCCGCATTTGGGCCGACCGCCCCGCCGCGCAGCGGGCGTGGCGGACCGTGATTACCCGCTGTCGCGGCTGTCGTTGGACTGGACTGCCAGTGGAGGGACGACAACGACGGGATTCCTCGAATACTGCACCACTTGGTGCGCCACGCTCCCGAGTAGTAGTTCGCGGAAGCCGCCTCGTCCGCGGCTGCCGACCACTGTGAGGTCCGTCGACCCGTTCGCCTCCTTGAGCAGCTCTTCGGCGGGCGAGCCCTCGCGCATGATGCTGTGGTGAGCGACACCGCGTCGACGTAGCGGCTCGCACCACGAGTCCAACTCCTGACGTAGTGTGGCACGCGGTTGTTCAAGATCCGGTACGTTCCACGAAATGTAGGGACCCGAGTCGAAGACAGTCACCGCGGTGATCTCGGCATCGGCGGCCAGTGCCAGGTCTGCTGCCCATTCAAGGGCTCGGGAAGATTCGGCAGATCCATCCAGCCCGACCACGATCGTCTTCATGTTCATGTCAGCCCTCCCGCCGCTGCCTCTGTTCCGTCAGTCAAAGTCACGCCGCGGATTCGGGGCCGTGGCCGCTCCGCCGCAGTATCTCCCATGTCAGAACGAGCACGGTGACTCCCGCCGCGCCGATCAGAACCGTTTCGCCCAGCACCTGAGTGGGCAACTCAAGAGCGTAGAACCGCCGAACCGCAGCTACGGGGAAGAGGACCGCGCAGGCGGCGATCACCGCGATCACGAGAGCAGCTCGTCGCCAGGTCAGGGGAAGCGCGAGCATCACCAGGACGCTCAGGCTGAGCATCACGGCGATCAGCGTGGCGCCGGTACGCTGCTCCGCCAACGGCAGGTTGTGGGTACGAGCCAGCCAGAAGGCGGCGAAGCAGGCTGCGGCGACCACCAGCCCGGCGGGCAGGGTGAAACGCAGCACTCGAGGGACGAAACCCGGGAGATATCTGCGCTGATTTGGCGCCAGAGCCAGGAAGAAAGACGGAATGCCGATGGTGAGCGTGTCGATGATGGTGAGATGCCTGGGAAGCAATGGGTACGGCGCGAGAACGGTGCCAACAGCAATCGCGAGCAGCGTCGTCCACACGGTCTTGGTAATGAAGACGTTGGCAACGCGTTCGATGTTCGCAGTGACCCTCCGGCCCTCGCCCACGACCCCGGGGAGGGCAGCGAACCGCCCGTCGAGCAGCACCAGCTGGGCGACGGCCCTGGTGGCCGCCGCGCCCGAACCCATGGCAATGCCGATGTCGGCCAGCTTGAGCGCGAGGGCGTCATTGACCCCGTCCCCGGTCATGGCGACGACATGTCCCCGCGCCTGGAGAGCCGTGACCATCGCCTGCTTCTGGCGTGGTGACACCCGGCCGAAGACCGACCGCTCCTCAAGGATCTGTCCAAGAGCGGCCGGGTCCTCCGGCAGATGGCGCGCGTCGACAGGTTGATCGGCATGCGGCATGCCGACGCGTGCGGCCACCGCGCCGACGGTATTCGGACTGTCGCCGGAGATCACCTTGAGTACGACACCCTGTTCCGCGAAGTAGGCAAGCGTTTCTGCGGCGTCGGGCCGGACCTGCTCCGTGAAGAGGACGAGGGCGGCTGCGCGCAGACCTGCGGGAAGGGTCTCGCCGACCAGCCCGCTGTCGCTACGCGCCAGCACGAGGACGCGCCGGCCGGTGGCGGCCAGCTCGGCAGCGTGCTCCAGCGCAGCGCCTCCGTCAGCGCTGAGGACCATCTCGGGGGCGCCGAGCGCCCAGGTACCGCGGCCGGTGAAACTGGCAGCGCTCCACTTCCGGGCCGACGAGAACGGCACTGCGCCATCGCGTACCCACGCCGGCGCGGCTGGGAACGCCGCAGCGACAGCCGCCAGCGTCGTGTTGCGATTCGGGTCATTTGCGAGAGCGCTGAGCGCGGCCTCCACCGGGAGCGACCCGTCGAGCTGCTCAAGGCGATCGAACACGATCGCACCGTCAGTGAGGGTACCTGTCTTGTCGAAGCACACCACGTCGACTCGCGCGAGTCCCTCGACAGCTGCCAACTGCTGGACCAGGACCTGGCGTCGGGCGAGGGTCAGCGCGGCTGCGCCAAAGGCGATGCTGGTCAACAGCACCAGGCCCAGCGGCACCATCCCGACGAGACCCGCCACTGTCCCGGTCACGGCGTCACGCCACGTCGACGTGGAGCGGACTTGGCTGAACAGCAAGAGCGCGCCGACAGGGCCGATCGCCCAGGTCACATAGCGCAGGATTCGGTTGATGCCGGCGATGAGTTCGGAGCGGGCGAGCTTGAACTGGCGGGCTTCGGTGGAAAGCTTCCGCGCATACGCCTCGGCTCCCACCGCGGTGGCCTGGTAACGGCCCGCGCCGGCCACAACGAAGCTTCCCGAGAGAACGGGCTGGCCGGGGTTCTTGTCAACCGGCTCCGATTCGCCCGTCAGCAGCGACTCGTCGATCTGCAAGCCGGCGGCGGCGCGCACGACTCCATCCACCACGACCTGGTCACCGGTCCGCGCTTCGAGGAGGTCATCGAGCACAACCTCGTCGACAGGCACATCGCGAGCGTCGCCGTCGCGGATGACGCGAGCCCGAGGCGCATTGAGCACCGCCAGCCGGTCCAGCGTTCGCCTGGCGCGCAACTCTTGACCAATGCCGATCACCGCATTGACGACGAGCACGCTGCCGAAGAGCGCGTCCTGGATCTGCCCGAAGGCGAGGATCAGGACAACCAGCACGCCGAGAAGCAGGTTGAAACGAGTGAGGAGGTTCGCGCGGAGTATCTCAGCGAGGGTCCGACTCGTGGTGTCGCCGCCGGCGTTGGTCTGCCCGCGTTCGACACGCGCCGTAACGTCTGCGCTGGTCAGGCCGACCGCTGGCGTCTGGGTTACCGAGGGGTCAGCTACCACCGGTGTGACCCTCGGTCAGTGCGGTCGTCCGTCGCCCGTCGGCTTTCGACGTGGTCATTTCGGTCAGCCATGGCGCGGTCTCGACATGTGCACCCGGATGAGGATGAGGTCGGCCAGACGGAACCGAACGGCGGCGTAGCCGAATCGGCCGAGGAAGCTGTCGATGAAACCGGTGGCAAGAAGCATCAGCGGTCGATCCTCCGGGGAAGTGGATTCCGGCGTTTTGCGCTGCCAAAGCGCCCCGACGGGGGAGGGGTGCCAGTCTTCGGCGAGGCCACGGGCGGGTACAAGGATCAGTTGGACGAGCTGGCGCAGTGCGCTCAGCGGGTACGTGACCTCGGAGAGAGAGCAGAGCTCCAACCCAACCCAGGCGCGATTCCTGAATCTGCAGCTGTACGTCGAAACGGTACCCAACTCGGGACTGCCCGACTTCAGGAAGCCGGGCCCAAATTTCCTGGTCATCGGAACCGAGGGCGGCTTCCTCGCGAGGCCTGTCGTCGTGCCGTCGGGCAAGCGACTGAACATCACAGTCGACGAGTCCGGCGATCGCAGCGTCGACCCGGCTGACGGCGGCGGCAGCCTGCTCACAGCCCCGGCCGAGCGCTGGGGCGTGATCATCGACTTCAGGCGTTTCGGAGGCAGGAA
The DNA here is from genome assembly GCA_030854305.1 of Candidatus Dormiibacterota bacterium. Taxonomy (GTDB): domain Bacteria; phylum Chloroflexota; class Dormibacteria; order Aeolococcales; family Aeolococcaceae; genus Aeolococcus. The sequence goes on along the minus strand of JALYTM010000016.1, from coordinate 8,040 downwards.
CCTCATCTTGTACAACGATGCGCCGGCGCCGTTCCCCGGAGGCGACCTGGTCAACGACGGCCCGACGACAGCGGGCGTGATGCTCAACCAAACGATCATGCGCTTCGAGGTCGGCAGCTCCTTGACAGCTCCTCCAGATCCACCGCTGACGATCCGAGTGGCGACGCCGCTCGCTGCCGACCCCGACTCGCGTATCGACCCGGCGCTGGCCGGCTCCTGGGCAAAGGCGAGCACGAAGCCCCTCCCGGTGCCGCGCCGCGTCAAGGTGAGAAAGCTGACGTTGAACGAGATTTTCGACGCCCAGGGTCGACTCATCCAGATGCTCGGCAGTAATGACCTCAGACACCTGCCGCCCGGTTTCACGCTGCCCGTCGATTCCTCCACCGGGATGCCGCCACCCGGGGCTCCAAAGACCCCCGCTATGGGGTACGGCGACCCGGCCACCGAAACTGCACATCCCGATGATGTGGAGGTCTGGGAGATCGCCAATCTGACTGGCGACGTCCATCCCATGCATTTCCACCTTGTCAACGTCCAGCTGCTGTCCCGCCGGCCTTTCACGGACTACACGTTCGATTCACACGGGGAGGGCAAGCCCGTGGGTCTCGGAGTCGCGCGGGGCCCGGAGGCCACGGAACTCGGTTGGAAGGACACAGTCCGCATGAACCCGAACGAGGTCACGACGGTGATCATGAAGTTCGCTCTTGCGCCGGTGCCCTTCGCCGTTCCCCATAGCCCGCGGACCGGAGGCAACGAGTTCGTGTGGCACTGCCACATCCTCGAGCACGAGGAGCACGACATGATGCGTCCGCTCATCGTCCAGGGCGAGAATCCGCGGCTCTGACCGAAGGGCTCTTGGACCTCGAGTGCCCGAGCATTTCCAACCCGATCTTCGGACGCACACCCCACCCGACGTGAGCGTCGCCGCGTGCGGCAGAGGTCGGATCGCCTCTCGAGACGCCTGAGGTCCCCGTGGACACAGGACCTATGGCTCTGTTGGACGGGTGGCCGCCCGCTCAGGATCACACGATGCACCTTCCGCGGCGTCTTGCTGTCGTCCCTCTCCTCGTTGTGGCCATGTCTCTCGGCGCGTGTGGCGCGACGGTTGCGTCGGTCAACACCGGTGGTGGCCCGCTGGCGGCGGAGTGCGGACCGGTGGCACCGGCCGGGACCGTTGTGCGGGTCTCGCTCGCCGATCACGGGGGTGGGATGGGTGGTGGAATGATGGGCGGCGGCTTCAGCTCACCGGCAGGGGCCGGAAGCTATGGCATGATGTCGATGGGTGTGACGGTCACCCCGACCACCATTGGGGCCGGAGATGTGACCTTTGTGGCCGCCAACGTCGGCTCCATCACGCACGAACTGGTCGTGCTGCCATTGCGGCAGGGGGGGTCGGTCGGCGAACTGTCCGCCAGCGCCGACGGCAAGGTTTCAGAGTCCACGAGCCTGGGTGAGGCTTCGAAGCCTTGTGGCGCCGGTGCCGGAGAAGGCGTGACCCCGGGCAGCGCGGGATGGGTGACGATGCATCTGGCCGCCGGCCGCTACGAACTGGTCTGCAATGAGCCCAGCCACTATCAGAGCGGCATGTTCGCTCAACTCACGGTGACGTAGCCGCGGTCAGGTCGGGCGCTTGGTCGCCAGGCGGCAGAAACAGCAGCCCCACGGATTGGCGGCGCCGGGCACAACGGGACGCGCCGGCATGAAGCAGCCCGGGTGGGTTACGCGCGGGGCGCGGCCTTGCAGAAGCTGCGACGGTAGACCTGCGGCGATGTCCCGAGGTTCCGACCGAAGTGGTGCCGCAAGGTTGCCGCGGAACCGAATCCCGACTGGTCGGCGACCTCTTCCACCTCGAGGTGAGTCTCCTCGAGCAGTCGCCGGGCGAGCGCCAGTCGCTGCGTGACCAGCCACCGGTGGGGTGCGGTGCCGGTGGTCGCGGCGAAGCGGCGGTTGAAGGTGCGCAGCGACATGTTGGCGCGGCGTGCAAGGTGGTCGACGCCGAATGGTTGGTCGAGGTTGGCCTGCACCCAGTCGAGCACCACGGCGAGGTCGTCGCCGCGGTCGTGCTCCACCATTGGTGTCTCGATGTACTGCGCCTGGCCGCCGTCGCGGTGCGGAGGCACCACCATGCGGCGCGCAACCGCGTTGGCCACGGCGGCTCCGTGTTCCTCGCGGAGGATGTGGAGGCAGAGATCAATGCCGGACGCCGTCCCCGCACTGGTGAGGACCGACCCCTCGTCGACGTACAGCACGTTGGCGTCGACCTCGACGGCTGGAAACCGTCGCGCCAGCTCGCCGGCGTGGCGCCAGTGGGTGGTGGCGCGGCGTCCGTCGAGCAGACCGGCGGCGGCAAGGACGAATGCCCCGGTGCAGACGCTCATCACGCGGGCACCCCGCCCGACCGCATCGCGGAGCGCATCCAGCAGCTCCTCCGGCGGCGCGTGGCGGGTGTTCCACGCCGGGATGGCGATGAGGTCGGCGGATGCGAGCTCTTCGAGTCCATAGCCGGTGGCGATGGTGAACCCACCGTCGGTCACCAGCGGGGGTGGCTCGACCGCGCAGACGCGGAACCTGTACGTGGGCAGGCCATCGTCCGACCGGTCCGTGCCGAACACCTCGACGAGGACGCCCAGCTCGAAGGCGGAGACGTGTTGTCCGACGGCAACGGCGACCTTCCTGAGCATGGATGACAGTTTGGCACAAAACCAGCGGGCCATGGCATCTATGCCACTCGCGGTGACCGCCAATCCCGTCTACGGTGGCTGGAGAGCGAGCGACCAACGACCAGCGGAGTGGCAGAGATGAACACCTTTGAGATCACGGAACTGGGGCAGATCGGGGAGCAGGAGAACATGCGCCGGCGCGCCCAGACGCAGGCGGTGCGGCGAGCTGGATGCTCAGCTCATCTCGCCCAGGGCAGGCCGATGCGCACACGTGGTTCCCTGCGCCACCGCTTCACCACGCTGCTCGGCATCGGGTAGGGGAGGGCCGATCGGCTCCGTCCACCCGAACCCGTTGCCGATCTCGTCCCCTCGGATGAGGCGCGCGCCGCGCTGCAGCGATAGGCTCGGCTCCGATCGTGATGTCCAGAGTTTTCGACCAGCGTGTCCGGCGCCTGCCGCCGATGATCCTCGACGGTGGCGTCGCACTGCTCCTCATGGGGAGCGCCGACCTGCTGGCATTGCAGCAGAACGGGACACTCTCAGCTCCCCACGCGCTGCTGATCGCGCTCATCACGCTGCCCGTGACTGTGCGGCGCCGGTACCCCGTGGCAACGGTGTTCTGGATCGGGCTCGCCCTGGTCGCCAACCTCGTGGTCGGCAACAGCAACACCTTCTTCGAGAACTTCGCCCTCGGCGTGGTGCTATACACGGCTTTCACCGAGGTGGGCGACAGGCGCTGGATCACGGTGATCATCACGGTGCTCGTGATCGGCGTCACCCTCGGCATCGTCCTGGGCTGGCGCAACGCCGGGCATGTGTCGTTGTCCGATCTTCCCTACAACTGGCTGCTGTTCTCGGTGCCGGGCGTGCTCGCGTACGGCGTGCGGACGCGGCGGGCGTACACGCGCCAGCTCGAGGAACGCGGGGAGCTGCTGGCCCGCGAGGCCGCGGTCGAGGAGCGCAACCGCATCGCCCGCGAGCTTCACGACGTGATCGCCCACAGCGTCAGCGTCATGGTTCTGCAGGCCACCGCGGGTGGCCGCGTGGCCCGGCGCGCGCCGGCAGATGCCGCGGAGAGCTTCGACGCCATCCAGCAGACCGGACGCCGCGCGCTCTCCGACCTCCGCACGGTGATCGGGGTGCTGCGCGCTGACGACGGCGAACACGCGGCACTGGAGCCCCAGCCCGGCCTCGACCAGCTGGGCGTGCTCGTCGACGAGATCCGCCGGACGGGCCTGGCAGTTGACGTCAGCATCACGGGTGGGCGGCGGCCGCTGCCCCCTGGTGTGGAGCTGTCGGCGTACCGGGTGGTCCAGGAGTCGCTGACCAACGTGCTCAAACACGCCGGCGCCGCCCACGCCTTCGTGGTCATCACGTTCGGCTCGCGGGTGGTGGAGGTGGAGGTCCGCGACGACGGCAGCGGCTCCGACAACACCGGCGCGCAGGGCAACGGGTTGCGCGGGATGCGCGAAAGGGTCGCGCTACTCGGTGGCGAGGTGGATGCCAGCCGCGTCGGCAGTGGCTTTCGTGTGGTCGCGCGGCTGCCGTTGGAAACGGGGACGCCGTGATCCGGCTGCTGCTGGCCGACGACCAGGACCTGGTTCGCGCCGGGTTGCGCGCCATCCTTGAGGAGGAACCCGACATCGATGTGGTCGGCGAGGCTGCCGACGGCGTGGCGGCGGTGGCGGCGACGACTCGCCTGCGCCCCGACGTCATCCTCATGGACATCCGGATGCCGACCATGGACGGCCTCGAGGCCACCCGGCGGATCGGTGCCCTGGAGTCAGCGCCGCGCATCGTCATCCTCACCACGTTCGACCTCGACGAGTTCGTGTACGAGGCGTTGCGGGCGGGAGCGTCGGGTTTCCTGCTCAAGGATGCGCCTGCCGACGACCTCGTCCGCGCGGTCCGCGTGGCGGCGGCCGGGGACGCACTCCTGGCACCGTCGGTGACCCGCCGCCTGATCTCGCGGTTCTCCGGGCGCGACGTGGCACCGCAGCAGGCCAACCTGTGCAGCCTGACCCAGCGGGAGCGCGAGGTGCTCCTGCTGGTGGCCCGCGGTCTCAGCAATCACGAGGTGGCCCAGCAGCTGTTCCTCAGCGAAACGACGGTGAAGACACACGTGGCGCACATGCTCGACAAGCTCGACCTGCGCGACCGCGTGCAGGCGGTGGTCCTGGCCTACGAGGTGGGGCTGATCGAGCCGCGCGTCGGCTGACCGGGGCCAGCCGGGAACTCGGAATCTCGCTCGCAGGGATGAGCCGTTTTCGCTCCCGAGGATGACGTTGCTGTCTCCAGCCCTGACCGACGATGGAGTCACCGGGACCACCGGGAGACGATTGCGAGAGGAACGCCGATGTACCAGGTCGAAACGACGGAAATGTCTCCATCCCGCCGCATGAGCCCCGCGGAGGACGGAACGACGGTGGCGCTCACCGCGTGGCTTGTCTTCGGTATCTTCCTCGACGGCTGGGCGCACAACACGGGAACGCTGGTGGAGAGCTTCTTCACCCCGTGGCACGCCGCCCTGTACTCCGGGTTCGTCGCGACAGCGGCCTGGATCGCGTGGTCGGTGTGGCGTCGCCGGGCCGCGGTCACCGGCTGGAGAGACGCGGTGCCCACGGGGTACCGCGCGGCGGTGGCCGGCGTGGTCATCTTCCTGGTCAGCGGAGCAGGCGACCTGACCTGGCACCTCGCCTTCGGCATCGAGCGCGGTGTCGCGGCACTGCTGAGTCCCACCCATCTCGGGCTGTTCGTCGGCGCGCTGCTGATGATCACCGCCCCGCTGCGCGCCGCGTTGGCTCACGCCGGCAGCGATGAGGATGCGCGCTTGCGGCGCCTCGCGCCGGCCGTCGCCTCCGCAACTCTGGCCGGCTGCATGACCATCTTCATCCTCCAGGAGTTCGCGCAGTTGCGCGAGAACGGGTTCGTCACCGTGGGGACCGCACGCGGGATCGGCTTCATCCACCCGATCACCAACGTCACGTCCACCTTCAACATCGAAGCCGGCATCGCCGCGTTCGTCATCGGCAGCCTCACCCTCTTCGTGCCGCTGCTGATGCTGGCTCGCCGGTTCGAGCTGACCGTCCCGATGGTCGCCACCGTCATGGGCGTGCAGGTGATCCTCCTCCAGGCACTCCAGGGGTTCAACGACCCCGGCCTCGTCGCCCTCGGACTCATCGGCACCGCAGCTGTCTGCGTGACGACCCGGGCGCTGCGCCCCGCTCCTGCGCGTCGGCCCGCGCTGCTGGTGTTCGCGGGCCTCGCGCCGCCGCTCTTCTGGGGCGTGTTTCTGCTCGGCGTCGACCTCCATGACCACGGGCTGGGATGGAAGCCGGAGCTGTGGGGAGGCGGACTGGCGTGGTCGGCGCTCAGCGTGTTGGGTGTCGCGCTGGCGTTGACGCCGGCCCCGGTGGTGGAAGCCGTCCGGGCGGCGAGGAGGGCTGCGTAGGCCGCCGGCGCGCGTCCCTCACTCTCGGGGCAGCGCGCGCCCGCGCCGCGCCGCATGTTCGCGTGGTTGGATGGGCGCGTGCCTGCCGACGTCACCGCCCCGCTGCCGGCGGCCTTCGCCCGCAACCGGGTCACCTGGATGGCCTACATCGCCCTGGTGTCGTACGCCTTCTACCTGTACGCGCTGGGCCCGGTGCTCGCGTTCCTTCACTCCGAGCTGCACCTGTCGTACACGGAAACCAGCATCCACTCCACGCTGTGGGCCGCCGGCACGGTGGCCGCGGGCCTCGGTTTTCACCGTCTGACCAGGCAGCTCGGACGCCGGCGGCTTTTCTGGATCTCCGCCGCTCTCACCTGCGCGGGTGGACTGCTCTTCGTCGCCGGGCACGTCGTCGCCGTGACCCTGGTGGCGGCAGCAGTGCTGGGCACGGGGGGATCCTTCCTGCTGACAGGCACGTCGGCCCTGCTTGCCGACAATCACCACGAGTGGCGGGATCGCGCCCTCATCGAGGCCAACGTGGGCGCCAGTGCCACGGCGGTGATGGCGCCGGTTCTGCTCGGCTTCCTGGCCACCACCGAAGCCGGCTGGCGGGTGGGTTTGCTGATCCCCGTGGCAGCCCTCAGCTGCCTGTACGCCGTTTCCCGCCACTGGGCCGTTCCCGTTCAGGCGCCACGCACGCAGGTAGCGTCAGACATCGGCATGCGCGAGCTGTGGGTCCCGTGCCTGCTTGTGGCGCTGACGGTTGCGATCGAGTTCTGCATCGTCTTCTTCGGAATCCAACTGCTGACCGGCCAGACCGGGCTGGTGACCGCCGACGCAGCGCGGGTGATGGGGCTGTTCTTCGGTGGGGAGCTCGCCGGCCGCGTCGGCGGGGCGGCACTCAGCCGTCGGCCGGGGCGGCGGCGAGGGCTGATGGAGACCGCGCTGCTGGTGTCGCTGGGCGGGTTCCTTGTCGTCTGGTCCAGCCACGTCGTCGCGCTGTCGGCGCTGGGACTGTTCATCACCGGACTCGGCGTCGCCAACCTGTACCCGGTGACACTGGCGATGGTGCTGGCCGCGGGCCGTGGTCAGACCGACCTGGCCGCCGCGAGGGCGCAGCTTGCCGTTGGCGTGGCGGTCGCATCGGCACCGCTGGTGCTGGGTGCGCTGGCGGATGGCATCGGTATCCGCAGTGCATTCGCCATCGAGCCGGTGCTGATCGTGATCGCCGCCGCCTTGTTCGGGATCACCGCACACGGCCGGCGACGCCGGCCGTCCGCCTAGACACCGTCCTTGTCACTGAGCCCGTGCATGAACAAACGATGGTTCGCCCGGCTGTCGCAGGTTACGGCGCGCCGCCTCAACGGCGACTGACGGCCCGGCTTTCGAGCCGCGACTGTCGGCGGTGGTGGGCCTGGCCGGACCGTACAACCTCGGTGACTGCTGGGGGCCCTGAACCCGTTGACGCGTGGCGGCTACGTGTTCTACACCAAGTCGAAGGACGAGGCTGAGGCCCGGGAGAAGGCGTATGCGCTCAACCTCGAGGGGGTGGTCCACAAGGTCTCACAGCCCCTGCTGGTGATCCACGGCGCCCGCGACCGCCTCTTCCCGCCGGAGCAGGCGCAGCGCATCGCTCGCGAGGCGCCCAATTCGACGCTGGTGATGTACCCGGACGGCAACCACGTCTGCAACAACATCTCGTACAAGTACCGACCCCTGATGGCGGACTGGATGAGGGAGCGGCTGCGATAGCCGTCAATCGTCGGACGCACGACACGCACAGGAGACCGCCACGATGAGTTCGACATTCGCCCGATCGGCTGGATCGGCACCGGCCGCATGGGCCACGCCATGGTCCGGCGCCTGCTCGACGCCGACCTCGACGTCCACGTCTGGAATCGCACGCGCGCCAAGGCCGCGGACCTCGAGGGCCACGGTGGAGAGGTGGTC
>JALYTM010000243.1:3210-3501 GCA_030854305.1 Candidatus Dormiibacterota bacterium | reverse complement strand
TTGTATGCCCGTCCGTCGGCACTCGTCTGCAGGTCGCCGGGTGACTCGAGGGTGCCCGCGAACCACGACCCGATCATCACGTTGGACGCCCCCGCCGCCAGGGCCAGGGCGACGTCGCGGGGGTGTCGGACTCCGCCGTCGGCCCAGACGTGCTTGCCGAGTGACCTTGCAGCAGCTGCACATTCGAGTACCGCTGAGAACTGCGGACGTCCGACTCCCGTCATCATCCGGGTCGTGCACATCGCCCCTGGCCCGACCCCGACCTTGACGATGTCGGCACCGGCCCGGACC
>JALYTM010000243.1:0-3200 GCA_030854305.1 Candidatus Dormiibacterota bacterium | reverse complement strand
CGCCGTCCGCCGACACGACGTTGCCGGCGCAGATCGGCACGTCGACACCCATGTCGCGCAAACCGCGCAGCGTCTCGAGCATCTTGTCCTGGTGCCCGTGTGCAGTGTCGACGACCAGGAGGTCCACGCCGGCCGTCACCAGCTCCTTGGCCCGTCCGGTCACGTCGCCGTTGATGCCGACGGCCGCCGCGATGCGCAGCCGCCCCCGGTCGTCGGCGTTCGGGGTGTAGAGCGTGGCCCGCAAGGCCCCCTGCCGGGTGAGTATGCCGACCAGCCGACCTTCACCGTCGACGGTAGGAGCGAGCCGGTGACGGGCGTCCCCGAGCGCCGCGAAGGCGGCCTCGGGAGCGATTTCGGCAGGGAGCGTGACCAGCCCGCGGCTCATCACGTCCTGGACCTGCGTGAAGCGGTCGACGCCGCCGAGGTCCGCCTCGGTGACCATGCCCACGGGTCGTCCGTCTGGTGTGACCACAACGACCGCGCCATGGGATCGCTTGTGCAGCAACGTCATCGTCGCACCCACCGTCTCGGTGGGGTCGACCGTGATGGGAGTGTCAGCCACGAGGTGGCGGGACTTGACGAAGTCGACGACGTCGGCGACCACCTGGGTGGGGATGTCCTGCGGGATCACGCTGACCGCACCGCGCCGCGCGACGGTCTCCGCCATCCGTCGACCCGAGACTGCGGTCATGTTCGCCACCACGAGCGGCAGCGTGTTGCCGGTCCCGTCCTGGCAGCTGAGGTCGACGTCCATCCGCGAGGTGACGGACGATCGGCCCGGGACCATGAAGACGTCGTCGTAGGTCAGGTCGAAGGACGGCTGCAAACCGTTGAGAAAATGCACCGCATGAGGCTACGCCGGATGCTGCGCAGCGAGTGCCTTGCGTGGGACCGTCAGCCATGACCGACGTCGCGGGGGACCGGCAGAAACAGGACGGGGACACCTCGTTCTTCGGACAGCCGAGGGTTCTCTCGAACCTGTTCGGCGTCGAGCTGTGGGAGCGGTTCAGCTTCTACGGCATGCAGGGCATCCTGCTGATCTATCTCTACTACTCCGCCGACAAGGGTGGGCTCGGGATCGACCAGGCCACGGCGACCGGCATCGTCGGCGCATACGGCGGGTTGGTCTATCTCTCGACGATCGCCGGCGCCTGGCTGGCCGACCGGCTGATCGGCGCCGAACGCACCCTCTTCTACGCAGCGGCCCTCGTCATGTCCGGTCACATCGCGCTCTCGATCCTGCCCGGACTCGTCGGCGTTGGCGTCGGGCTGGTGCTGATCGCCGTCGGAAGCGGGGGGGTCAAGGCCAACGCCACCTCGCTCGTCGGGACGCTTTACTCCGAGAAGGACTCCCGGCGGGACGCCGGGTTCTCGATCTTCTACATGGGCATCAACATCGGGGCGCTGATCGGGCCCCTGCTGACGGGGCTCCTGCAGTCCAACCTCGGTTTCCACTGGGGGTTCGCCCTCGCAGCGGTCGGGATGGCGGTCGGCCTCATCCAGTACTCGGTCGGACGCAAGCGGCTGGCCGAGGTCGCCAACGAGATCCCGCACCCGCTCCCGTCGTCGGAGCGGACCCGCTACATCGCCGGCGTCGTGGTCGCTGCCGTGGTCATCCTCGTGCTGGCCCTGACCGGCGTCCTGCGCGCCGACCGGCTTGCCACGATCGTCATCGGTGTCACCATCGTGGCGACGGTCATCTACTTCGCGATCATCCTCACGAGCAAGCTCGTGACCGAGGTCGAACGCAAACGGGTCATCGCGTTCATCCCGATGTTCCTCGTGAGCGCGGTGTTCTGGTCGCTCTACCAGCAGCAGTTCACAGTGCTGACGATCTACTCCGACAAGCAGCTCGACCGCAGCATCTTCGGGTGGGAGATGCCCGTGCCGTGGGTGCAGTCGATCAACCCCGTCTTCATCATCGTGCTGTCCGGGGTCTTCGCGGCCATCTGGACCAAGATGGGCGACCGGCAGCCGCCGACCCCCTACAAGTTCGCTGCCGGGACCGTCGTGATGGGCATCGCGTTCCTGCTCTTCATCCCGATGGCCAGCACCGAGGCCAACTCGGCTCCTCTGCTCGGGGTGATCGGGGTGATCTTCGTCTTCACCATCGCCGAGCTGCTGCTGTCGCCGGTGGGCCTCTCGCTCGCGACCAAGCTCGCGCCGCAGAAGTTCCACACGCAGATGGTCGCGTTGTTCTTTCTCTCGGTCGCGCTCGGGACGGCGATGGCCGGCCGGCTCGCCGAGGGATACACCGTCGAGAACCAGGTGCCCTACTTTGCGATCCTCGGCGGGATCGCCATCGTGGTGGGCGTCGTCCTGGCGCTGGTCACTCCCTGGCTCCGTCGCCTGATGGGCGGGGTGCGCTGACAGCGCTGCTACGAAGCGCAGCTAGACCCGTCTCATCCGCGGCACGAGCACCTCGTCGTAGAGCAGCAGCAAGCCGGCTGCTGCCGGGATGGCGAGCAGCGCACCGAGCGCACCCAGCAGGGTGCCGCCGATCAGGGCGGCCACGATGGTCACGGAGCCGGGCACGGAGACGGTGCGCTGCATGATCCGCGGCGCCACGAGGTAGTTCTCGGTCTGCTGGTAGATGATGAAGTAGACGAGCGCGATGACCGCCTTCGTCGGGTCGTCGAACAGGGCCACCACTGCCACGAGGACAGCGCCGAGGGTGGCGCCGACCATCGGCACCAGCCCGAGGAACCCGACCGCCACTGCCAGCACCGCGGCATACGGGATGCCGACGATCGTCATCATCACCCAGGAGAAGCAGGCGTTGACTCCCGCCACGACCACCTGCCCGATCGCGTACGACCCGACCCGGCGCATGATCTCCTCGGACAGCGAGATCACCCGCGGGCGGCGGCTGGCGGGGACGACCGCGTACGCCGCCTGCTTGAGGGTCGGGAGCGACGACAGGAAGTAGAGGGTCAGGACCAGCACCGTCAGGGTGGAGAAGATCCCCGACGCGATGATCCGGCCCGCGCCGAGCACGCCGCCGGCGACCTCAGACATGAACTGGCTGTCCGTGAGGCGTTTGTTGATCTCTTCCTGGACCTTGTCGATCACGTGGTAGTGCTGGTCGATGTCCTGGATGCGGGGGTTCTGCAGGAGGTTGACGAGGTAGCCGGGAGCGTTGCGGGCCAGGTCAGCGGCCTGCTGGGTCACGGGTGGGACCACGACGATCCCGAGGAGAA